>NZ_JBIUWN010000055.1:0-41007 GCF_044743485.1 Pseudomonas sp. NPDC087614
TCAGGTGAATAGTACGGCACGACCAGTCTCTTTCCGCCCCCGATATGCTTTTTTTGGAAAAACCGGAGAGGCGACAACTATCCTGACACCGGGGGTTTCGGGGCAACGTTGGTGAGTGGATATCTCCATCACTTGTCTCGCCTCTTCTGGGATATCGACCCAAGCCCGGTAGGTTTTTTGTTCTGGTATTGATTGCCAACGTACGAAAATACGCTTTGGTAGACCTGCCCCAATCACGGGTTTCCCGGTGCCGCCAACTCCAATCCAGCCACGGGCGGACTCTTTTCCATCATCAGGTTCGGCACCACTTGCATTGCCTCCCCCCGCACGCAAGAAGGTTTTGCCGTTGATGTCTTCCACCGAGCTGTCTTCAACCCACACGTTCATGAAATTGGGTTTGATGAACGCCAGCTCCCACCAAGGATATTTGGGGTCATTCTCGCCCGAGTTGGTGTTTGTGACCTGACATCCCGTGAGGAGTAAAACGCCCAATAAGGCTACGGCTATTCTCATTACCAGAGCTTCCAATCAGCTACGTGCGGATGTTGTACACGAATGCCATCCTCGGTAGGCGCGTTGATGTAAACAGCCCGCAGGCCGCTACCGTCCCTTCTGCCTTGGGGGTGATTCCAATTGGCAGAGGTATGGATGTACTTCAGTTTCAGCATTTGTTCTTCTTGGGTGGTGCTGAAGTCGCCGGCAAGGAACCTGTCGCACATACCTTGCAATTCTTGGGGAACGGCATACTCGCTTCTTCCTGGTATGTCGGTAAAGGGAACACCCTTTTCCTTGGCCAGTTGATGCATCACCTTGAGATAAACCGTCGAAAGCTTGCCACTAACCGGACGCTTAAGTTGAAGTCCGGCGGAGACAGTGGATTGTGACGAGGGTTTCCCCTCGTCGTGGTGGTTGGGTTATTTGGAGATTTCCACGCGATCTAGCGCCTGGTTAACCGCCAATTCGCTGAGCATCACGACTTGCGCAATGCCTAGCGCGGTTTTGCGGTGGGAGGTGTCGAGTATGGCGGCGAAGTTGTTGAGCATTTCGCTGGCGGAGCCGAGGGTTTCGCTGGCGTTGGCCAGCAGCGATTCGGTGTCGTACTTCGGGTTGGCGAGGTACATGCGCTCGGGTTCGTTGGTGCTGGCCATGATCTGGTCGGCGGGTTTGAGGTAGTGGTCGAGGGCGCGTTCGGCGGCGTCATGGAATTTCTTGGAATCGGGGGATTCGTAGGGGGATGTGGGGTCGGTGGCTGGCGGGTTCGGCGTTACTTTGAACATGGTGAAACTCCTAGTTAATTAAAGAGGAGCCTTCACCTTCGCTACCAAACGAAGGGTGGCGGCCATACGCGGGTTGGTAGACCGGTAACTAGGACCCGGCACACCCGAAGGTGTCCTGCGCATGGCCACCATTAAGCAGATACCCGACCGGGTCTGCAAACGGTGCGCGATGCGACTAGTTATGGCGGGCTACCAAACCCGATCACTGTATTCAGTGACCGACAAACGATAGAACCCGCGACCTAGACGCACAAGCCGGCGGATTCTGGCGTAGTCGTAGGCGATGGCGCAAGACGTTGTAGGGTTTGAGTGGTTACCGGACACCGCCGTTAAACAGCCCGGTCATCTCCCGTTTATCCACTGTTCGTGATGACTGACGATTCAGCCACTGACGCTGTTCGATGATTCGTCAGCCGTCATGACCGGAACGTACTTTTCAGGCCAAAACAGTCATTTACGCACCTACCTCGTTCAAGTCTGCGTCGCTAGAGTGCAGCCCTCCTCAAACGATGGGCGTACTTATGAATCTCTGGTTTCGACTGCTCTGCATGCTTCTACGGCGACCATGGCGCAAACCGGTCAATGCACTGGCATCGACCGTCATCCGCATGCGTGTGTGGCCATTGGATCTGGACTTCAATCGACACGTCACCAATGGCCGCTATTTCACGATGGCTGACGTTGCACGCATGGATTTTGTTTTGCGCAGTGGCGCCTTCCGCGTGGCTCTGCGCGCAAAAGCACTGCCGATTGTTGGGGATACCTGGGGTAAGTTTCGACGTGAGCTCAAGCTGTTTGAAGCGTTCGAAATCCACAGCAAGATGCTGGGCTGGGACGACAAATGGAGCTTCATGGAACACCGTTTTGTGAGCAATGGCAGGGTGGTCGGCGTCGTGGTCATGCGCGGGCTGTTTCGTTCGGCAAAGGGGACTGTTGCGCCAAGCGAATTTGTCCAGGCGCTGGGATTACCCGAACAATCACCCGAGATGCCGCAGTGGTTGACATCGTGGTCGATGAGCTGTGACGCCATGAGCGGCCAACTCAGAGCCGAGGAGCAGTGAGTCGTCAGCCGTTGCACAAAAAACAGTGGGAGCGGGCTTGCTCGCGAAGGCGTCCGGTCAGTCAGCATAGATGTCGACTGGTGAGACGCTTTCGCGAGCAATCCCGCTCCCACAGGGTTTGAGGTCAATGGGCTCATTGCGTATCAGAACGGCCCGGCAGCATCCGCACCAGCGTGTTATCCCGCACCCAATAATGGTGGAACAAGCCTGCCGCGGCGTGCAGGCCGATCAGCCAGTAGCCGGCGCTGCCGATCAGTTCGTGCCAGTACTTGAGGCGTTTGGCGAAGTCCGGGTCGATGGCGACCGGGGCCGGTACGTGGAAGCCGAAGTATGGGAACGGTTTGTCGCCGGCGGCAAGCATCAGCCAGGCGAGGATCGGGGTGGCGATCATCAGGCCGTAGAGGGCCAGGTGCATCAGGTGCGAGATGCCGGTCTGCCAGGCCGGTGGTTTGGGGGTGATCGGTGGGCGTGGGGTCAGGCGGCCGATGAGGCGGATCCACACCAGGGCGAAGATGCTGGCGCCGAACAGGCCGTGAAAGCCCATCAGCAGGCCGCGCGCTTCGCTGCCCTTGGGCATGAAACCTTTGAGCTCGACGCAGGCATAAACACCGACGAACAGCGCCAGCATCAGCCAGTGCAGCATGATTGAGAGTTTTCCATAACGGTTTACGGCGTTGTCGCGGGTCATAAGAAGCGCCTCGTGATTGTCGTGAGCGACGGTCGATTCATTCGACGGTCTCGATTCGGTTGCCGGGCGAACCGACGGCATCACCCTGCCCGCCCAGTCTTAAGACAGTCTGAAGATCGGCCCGTAGATTACCCTTTTTTTACCTTCAGACTTCGTTAAGAAATGGTTCGGATACTTCGCTCAAACCATTGAGGGAGGCGTTCTGCCCATGCCCGATTTCCACTGGAACATCCCCCTGCCCCTGCACTTCGGCCAAGCCGAAACACCGCAGATGACCTTATCCAGTGCCTTGCCGGACGATGTTCAGCGACCGGTGTTCGAGGCCTTTATCCAGCAACGTTTTCGCAAGGCCCATGGCGCTGACATCCGCCACTTCATGCCCGAGCTGTTCGGTATGCACAACGGCGACGGTGAGTTGTGTGCGGTGGCCGGGCTGCGCCGCGCGCATCTGGAGCCGTTGTTTCTCGAGCGCTATCTGGATGAGCCGATCGAGCCGCTGATCAGCGCCGCAGCCGATCGCCCGGTGGATCGCGACGCGATCGTCGAGGTGGGCAACCTTGCTGCCAGCGACACCGGCAGTGCGCGCTTGAGCATTATCGCCATCACTTACTTGCTGGCCATGGGCGGTCTGGAGTGGGTGACGTTCACCGGCAACATCGGGCTGGTCAACAGCTTCCATCGTCTGGGCCTGAAACCGGTGACGTTGTGCGCCGCCGACCCGGCACGCCTGGGGGACGACCGTCACAGCTGGGGCAGTTATTACGAAAGCAAACCGTGGGTTCATGTGGGCAACATCCGCGCCGGTTTTATCCATCTGCGCAATATCGGTCTGTTCACGCGCCTGGGTCTGCCAACCTCGATTGAAGGAGCTTGCCATGTCGCTTGAACTGCAACGTTTCAAGGAAACCCTGCGCAGCCATGCCGGGCGCAATGACAACACGATTGCCCTGTGGGGCGACACCCTAAGGCTCGATTACGCCACGCTGTACGCCGAGGTGCTGTATCGCCAGGAGCGTTTGCGCGATGAAAACGTGCAAGTGATTGCACTGGCGCTGGACAACGGCGTCGATGCGATGCTCTGGGACTTGGCCGTGCTGTTCGAAGGCCTGACCTGCGTGACGCTGCCGCCGTTTTTCAGCTCGGCGCAACGTGCTCATTGTCTGGAGCAGAGTCAGGCCGAACGGGTGATCGCCGAGCCGGAACTGGAGGCCGAGTTGCTCGCAGGCGGTTATGTGAAAAGCGGCGAGTTCTGGTGCCGTACCTTCAGTGGTCCGAGCCACATGCCCGCCGGCACGGCCAAACTGACCTTCACGTCCGGCACCACCGGCACGCCCAAAGGCGTTTGCCTGAGCGCCGACAGTTTGTTGCGGGTTGCACGCGAGCTGCATCAGGCCAGCGAACCGACCGCTCCTCAGCATCACCTGGCGCTTTTGCCGTTGGCGATTCTGCTGGAAAACCTTGGCTGTTATGCGGCGCTGTATGCCGGTGCGACGCTGAGTCTGCCTGGCCAGAAAACCCTCGGCATTCAGGGCGCCAGTGGCGTGGATGTGCCACGCCTGCTGGGTTATCTGGCCAGCCGTGCGCCGGAGAGTCTGATTCTGGTGCCGCAGTTGTTGCTATTGCTGGTCGGCGCCGCCGAACAGAAAGCCTTCGATCCCCAGACTCTGCGTTTTGCGGCGGTGGGTGGCGCGCGGGTGTCCGAGGATCTGCTGCACCGCGCCCAACGGGTCGGCCTGCCGGTTTATGAAGGTTATGGCTTGTCCGAGTGTGCCTCGGTGGTCTGTCTCAATCGCCCCGGTGCCTGGCGTCCGGGCAGCGTCGGCAGGCCGCTGCCTCACGTTGAAGTGCGCGTGGCCGAGGACGGCGAAGTGCTGATCAAGGGTTCGCCGCTGTTGGGTTATCTGGGGGATGCGCCGTACGCCGAAGAATGGTGGCCAAGCGGCGATCTGGGCGAGTTCGATTCGCAAGGGTTTCTCTACCTCAAGGGCCGCAAGAAGCATCAGTTCGTCACCAGTTTCGGGCGCAACGTCAACCCGGAATGGGTCGAGTCCGAGCTGACCCAGCGCCGCCACATCGCCCAGGCGTTCGTCTATGGCGAGGCGATGCCGCACAACCACGCCTTGCTCTGGCCACATCGCCCGGATTGCACCGACGCGGAACTGGCCGCTGCCGTTGCCGAGGCCAACGACGCTCTGCCCGATTACGCCCAGGTACACAATTGGACGCGCCTGCCACAACCGTTCACCGCCGCCAATGGCTTGCTCACCGCCAATGGCCGCCCGCGCCGCGAGGCCATCGTCGCGCAGTACCACACACAACTGACCGAATCCGCCGTCTCTGAGGAATCCGCATCATGAATTTTTTCGACACACTGCAAGAAGCCACTCAACAGGAACGTCACGAGCTGTTCAATCTGCCGATCATTCGTGATGCGCTGCAAGGCAAGGTCAGCCTTGAAAGCTATCGCGCATTTCTCGCGCAGGCCTATTACCACGTACGCCACACCGTGCCATTGATGATGGCTTGCGGTGCGCGTTTGCCGACGCGTCTGGAATGGCTGCGCAAAGCGGTGTGCGAGTACATCGAGGACGAGTACGGCCATGAACAATGGGTGCTCAACGATATCGCCGCGTGTGGCGGTGACCGCGATGCGGTGCGTGATGGTCAGCCGTCGCTGTCGATCGAGTTGATGGTCAGTTTCCTTTATGACCTGATCGCTCGCGGCAACCCGGTGGGGCTGTTCGGCATGGTCAACGTGCTCGAAGGCACCAGCATTGCCCTGGCGACCCACGCAGCGGGCAGCATTCGCGAGCGTCTGGCGCTGCCGGAGACGGCATTCAGCTACCTGAGCTCCCACGGTTCGCTGGACGTTGAGCATATGCAGACCTATCGCCGACTGATGAATCAGTTGGAAGATCCAGAAGACCAGGCCGCGGTGATCCACGCCTCGAAAGTTGTCTATCGCTTGTACACCGACATGTTCCGTGGCTTGCCGCGTGACGCGGAGGCTCAACATGCAGCTGCGTGAAGCGCGTGTGGTATTGACCGGCGCCAGTGGTGGCATCGGCATGGCCATCGCCAATGCCTTGTGCGCCGCCGGCGCCCGGGTGCTAGCCGTGGCCCGCCACCAGGAAGCCTTGCAGCCGCTGATCGAGCGCTACCCGCAAAACCTGTGCTGGGTGGCCGCTGACCTGACCTTCCTTGCCGACCGGCGCAAAGTGCTGGCTGCCGCCGAAGCCATCGGTGGCATCAACCTGCTGATCAACGCGGCCGGGGTCAATCACTTCGCCATGCTTGAGCAACTCGATGACAGCGACATCAACGCGATGCTGGCGGTGAACATCAGTGCCCCGATCTGCCTGACCAAACTGCTGCTGCCGCTGCTCAAGGACGCCGACAGTGCGATGGTGGTCAACGTTGGCTCCACGTACGGCTCGATCGGCTACCCCGGTTATGCCAGTTATTGCGCGACCAAATTTGCCCTGCGCGGTTTTTCCGAAGCCTTGCGCCGGGAACTGGCCGACACCCGGGTCAGCGTGCTCTACGTCGCGCCCCGCGCTACGCGCACGTCGATGAACAGCGCGGCGGCGCAAGCCTTAAATGATGCGCTGAAATCCAACGTCGATGACCCGCAAGCCGTGGCGTCTGCGGTGATCCACGCGATTGCCGGCGACCGTCGCGATTTGTATCTGGGCTGGCCGGAGCGCTTCTTCGTGCGCCTCAACAGCCTGCTGCCGCATCTGGTGGATCGAGGCCTGCGCAAGCAGTTGCCACTGATCCGTCGCCTGAGTGAAAAACCCGACAACGAGCCGCCAAAACCATGAAGAAAATCTACGCATGTCTACTGCTCGGCGCGCTGAGCCAAAGTGTTTGGGCGCTGGACACCGCCGATCAGCAACGCCTGGCCGGCATTCAACAGAGCTGGGCGCACATTCAATACGAAACACCGGAGAAACAGCGCGCCGCCGCTTTCGAGCAACTGTCGGCGCAAACGACGAGCTTCACCAGCCAACGCCCGGCCGTGGCCGAAGCGTGGATCTGGAAAGGTATCGTCACCAGCAGTTGGGCCGGTGCCCAGGGTGGGCTCGGTGCGTTGGGCAAAGCCAAAGACGCCAAGGCTGACCTGGAAAAATCCCTGAGCCTGGACCCCAAAGCCCTGCAAGGTTCGGCCTACACCAGCCTCGCCGCCCTGTATGATCGCGTGCCGGGCTGGCCAATCGGTTTTGGCGACAGCGACAAGGCTGAGCAACTGCTCAAGCAGGCGCTGCAACTCAACCCCGAGGGCATCGACAGCCTGTACTTCTGGGGCGATCACCTCTACCGTCAGAAGCGCTACGCTGAAGCCAAAGCTGCGTTGCAAAAAGCCCTGCAAGCGGCGCCCCGCCCGGGCCGGGAAACCGCCGATGCCGGGCGCCGCAAAGAAATCGCCGCGTTGCTGGTGGACGTGAACAAGAAACTCGAATGACAGGAGTCCGTGTGCGTTTATTACTGATCGAGGACGATGAGGCCCTCGGCGAGGGCATTCATCAAGCGTTGGGGCGCGAAGGCTATACCGTCGACTGGCTCAAGGACGGCAGCAGCGCCCTGCACGCCTTGCTCAGTGAAACCTTTGACCTGGCGGTGCTTGATCTGGGTCTGCCGCGCATGGACGGCCTTGAAGTGCTGCGTCGACTGCGCGACAGTGGCTCGAACCTGCCGGTGCTGATCCTGACCGCTCGCGATGCCACCGAGGATCGTATCGCCGGGCTCGATGCCGGCGCCGACGATTACCTGATCAAACCGTTCGATCTGGCCGAACTCAAGGCGCGTTTGCGTGCCTTGTTACGACGCAGTGCCGGGCGCGCCCAAGCGCTGATCGAGCACGCCGGCATCAGCCTCAACCCCGGCACACAGCAGGTCACCTATCACGGCCAGCCCGTGGCGCTGACGCCCAAGGAATATCAGCTATTGCATGAATTGCTCTCGCCACCGGGCCGCGTCATGACCCGCGACCAACTGATTCAGTTGTTGTACGGCTGGAACGAAGAAGCAGAAAGCAACACCCTGGAAGTGCATATCCACCACCTGCGCAAAAAGTTCTCCACCGACCTGATCCGCACCATCCGTGGCGTGGGTTATCTGGTGGAGGAGCGCCGATGAGTTCGATTCGTCGCCGTACGCTGACGCTGATCATCGGCCTGATGCTCGCCGGTTTAGCGGTATTGAGCGTGTTCAATCTGCACGACAGTAACCACGAAATCGCCGAAGTCTACGACGCACAACTGGCGCAAAACGCGCGGTTACTGCAAGGCGTGATGCGTATGCCGATCAATGGTCAGGCGCACAGTGATCTGTATCAGGCGTTCAATACTGCGCTGGGAGAAGCAGAGCCTCGCGTCGACGGTCATCCTTACGAAAGCAAAATGGCCTTTCAAGTGTGGGACCCCAGGAATGAAGTGCTGGTACACACCGCCAGCGCCCCCACCTTCACCTCCCCGCCAACCCAGCCTGGCTTTAGCGATGTCGTGGATTTGAAAAACCGCCAATGGCGCGCATTCATGCTGGAAGACAAGCAGAACGGCCTGCGCATCTGGGTCGGTGAGCGCGATGATGTACGCGCCGATCTGGTCGACCGCATCGTCCGTCACACACTGTGGCCGAACGTGCTCGGTAGCCTGATCCTTGCGGCCATGGTCTGGCTCGCCATCGGCTGGGGCCTCAAGCCACTGGCGGACATGGCGGCAACCCTGCGCGCCCGCCACAGCGGCTCGCTGGAACCCTTGCAACTGACACCCTTGCCCAGCGAGCTGGAACCGATGCAAGCAGCGCTCAACCGCATGCTCGCGCAGATCCAGGAAGTGCTCGGCCGTGAACGCCGCTTCATCGCCGACGCCGCCCACGAAATGCGCACACCGCTGACGGTGCTGCGGGTTCATGCGCAAAACCTGCTGGAGGCCGGCACCGAACAGGAGCGCCGCGACTCGCTGCAATTTCTGATCTCGGGTGTCGATCGCACCAGCCGTCTGGTCAATCAGTTGCTGACCATGGCCCGCCTGGAGCCCAAACCCGACCCCCCGCCTCTGCAACGCATCGACCTCAGCGAAACCGTGCGCAACAGCCTGGTGCAACTGACCCCGTGGTTGCTGAGTAAACAGCTGGAACTGGCCTTTGAAGACGGCGCCCAAACGCTCCATGTCCTGGCCAGCACCGCCGCCATCGACATTGCCCTGAACAACCTGATCACCAACGCCGCCAACTTCTCCCCGGACCACGGCGTGATCACCGTGACGCTGACTCAAACCGACGGCTTCTGCCATTTGAGCGTCGAAGATCAGGGGCCGGGCATTGATGAGGAAGATCGAGAGCGCTTGTTCGAACGGTTCTACAGCCGCGGTAACGCGCAGGGTGCGGGATTGGGGCTGACCATCGTCAACACCATCGCCATGCGACTGGGTGGGCGGATTACGTTGGTCAACCGGGCTGAGGGTGGATTGCGGGCGACGTTGTCGATGCCCGCAAGGCAGTGATCTGCGACGGTCGATGGATCAGGTTGAACCTCACTGACAATCGCGGTCACTTGCCAGCAGCAGGCCGCGGCCCTACAGCTCCACCGAGGCTACCCGAGCCCGACCGGCATTCTTCGCTTCGTAGAGCTGCATGTCCGCCGCTTCGATCAAGGCCTCGAAAGCAAGAACGCCCGTAGGGGTCACGGTCGCCACACCGAGGGAGACCGTAACCACATGATCGGCATCGGAGGTCGAATGTTCGATGGCCAACGCTCGAACATTCGCTTGCATTTTTTCTGCAATCTCGACGGCTCCCGCATGACTGGTCGTGGGCAAAAGGCAGGCAAACTCTTCGCCGCCGTATCGAGCGACCAGGTCGTAGGGGCGTCTGACCGTTTCAGATAACGCCTGAGCAACAGACCTCAGGCAACTGTCTCCAGCCTGATGGCCATACTGGTCGTTGTAGCGTTTGAAAAAATCGACATCGGCCAGGATCAAAGACAGGGGTTTTTGCTCTCGATAACACTGGCGCCAATCAGCTGATATCTCCTCATCGAATTTGCGCCGATTGGCCACTCCCGTCAGACCATCCAGCAACGCCATGGAGCGCAGCAGATCGTTCTGCAGTTTCAGAGTCAGGTGTGTTCGCACCCGCGCCCTGACCACGATCGGGTTGATGGGTTTGCTGATGAAATCTACCGCGCCCAGTTCCAGGCCCAGCACCTCATCAGAGTCTTGCTGTTTCGCCGTAACGAAGATGACAGGAATGTCTTGAGTTGCCGGGTCTGCCTTGAGGCGACGACAGACTTCATGACCGTCCACGCCATCCATGACCACATCCAGTAGCACCAGATCGGGAATTTGCGCCTGGCATACCGTGATTGCCTGTTCGCCGCTGGTGGCCATGAACACGTCGCAGTCCTCACGAAACAGCTCATGCAGGACCCGGATATTGGTCGGTTGATCGTCGACAATAAGCAGTTTTGGGCGTTTGTGCGGCTGAAGTAGCCAAGTCTTTTTCAATTGCTCCATCAGGCAGATCTCAACAGTTCACGCCCTATGGGCATCGCAGCACTAAAGTCCAACGACTGCACCATAACAACGAGTTCGTTGAATTGCGGGCGCAGTGCCGGGGGCGTTTTTGACAGCAGTCCAGTTGTCAGTTCAATGGCTTGAAGATTACCGGTTTCCAGCAAGAGCAAAATCTCTTCAAGGGACTCTTTCCATTGCGCAGATTCCATGACTTCCCTATCGGTAAGGGTTTCTGTTGATGGGCTCTGAGAAAATTCGACATTCATCTGTAAAAGGCTTTGTTGCAGCAGCCTGCCAAGCTCCTCAAACCAGGAGGGGTCAGCCAAGAGCCTTGCTGCGGATTCAGCATCCTCGTGTTTAAGCTTGTGCTCCAGATCGCCGGCCAACCGTGACAATGCCCTGGCCCCCATGGTGCCGCTGCTGCCTTTAATGGCGTGGAGAACAAAAACAGCCCCCGACGCCTCTTGTCGCTGGATCTGATCATGCAACTGCACCAGTTGTTTTTCCAGCTCGGGGCCAAAGTTCATCAATACATTGCGGATCAACTCGAGGTTACCGCCAAAGCGATTGATGATCGACTGCCGGTCCTCAATGAGGGCCTCATCCCTGTCGGTTTGCACAAGGTCTGTCGATGTTTGACTGCCCTCGCGGCCGGTTTGACAGAGCAGTGTCACGACCAGTTGTTCCAGGTCTACCGGTTTACCGACGTGCTCATTCATCCCCGCCGCCAGGCAGGCTTCTCGGTCTGCACTGGAGGCATTGGCCGTCATTGCCACAATCGGTAACGTCGCAAAACGCGAGTCGGCACGAATGCGCCGGGTTGCTTCCAGGCCATCGATATCCGGCATCTGGATATCCATCAATACGGCGTCAAAGGGCACACACTCATTGAGCACCTTGCTGACACCCTCCAACCCACACTCAGCCAGCGTCACTTGAGCGCCTTCACTGGTCAGCAGTTCACTGGCAATCTGCCGATTGAGCATATTGTCTTCGACCACCAATAAGCGCAGCCCCGCCAAGCGTTGCGACCCGGCACCCGCTGGTTGCACCCGCGCAGATTGCAGAGGGTCTTTACCCTCGAAGGCTCGCTGAACCGAGTCGGCCAACTGCTTGGGAGTGACAGGTTTGGTGAGAAACCCGGCAAAGGGAGCATCGCCTTCAAGATAGGCATCTGTCAGCACTTCACGGCCGTAGGCGGTGATCATGATGATCAGTGGTGGTGGCGCGTCACGGCTCTGCTGCTTGATCAATTGCGCAGCGTTCAAGCCATCCATCCCCGACATCCGCCAGTCCATCAGTACGACATCGTAAGCCTCGCCGCGCGCCTGGGCGCTGTTGACCCGTTCCACCGCTTGCGCGCCTTCACTCACATAGTCTGCGGTCCATCCCAGCGCATGAACGGTTCGTAACAGCAGTTCGCCCGCCATTGCGTTGTCGTCGACGACCAGTAGGCGCATCGGCACATCAACGCCTGGGCAGTCGGATCGCAGCAGCGCGTTCTGAGCGACATTCAGGGTGATATCGAACCAGAAGCGACTTCCGACGCCGTACTGGCTCTCCACTTGCAACTCTCCCCCCATCAAACCGACCAACCGCTTGCAGATCACCAGCCCCAGACCGGTGCCACCAAAGCGCCTGGAGGTCGACGCTTCGGCTTGGGTAAAACCTTCGAAAATGCGCTGAAGTTGCTCCGGGCTGATGCCGATGCCGGTATCAGAGACAGCGATGCGCAATTCAACGGCGTTTTCCGTGCGCTTGCGTTGTTCAACGCTGACGACTATCTGGCCTTGCGGGGTGAACTTGAGCGCATTCCCCGCCAGGTTGATCAGCACTTGTTGCAGTCGCAGGCTATCGCCGATCAGGCCGTTGGGCAGATTGGCGTCCAGGTCGAACATGACCTCAACCTCTTTCTCACCCTGGTTGCCCGCCAGCACGACGGCAAGATCGCGCATCAACGACTCAAGTTCGAACGGGTGCACATCGAGTTGCAACTTGTCCGCCTCGATCTTGGAATAATCGAGAATGTCATTGAGCAAGCCCAGCAGCGATTTCGCGGCGCCCTGCGCTTTGCTCACGTAATCGAGCTGGCGCCCGTCAAGCGGCGTGTTTTGCACCAACTGCAACATGCCCAGCACAGCGTTCATCGGCGTACGAATCTCATGACTCATGTTGGCGAGAAAGGCCGACTTCGCCGCACTCGCCAGATCGGCCTGCTCTTTGGCGTAAAGCAGGCGCGATTCCAGCTCGCGCTGGGAGGTGATGTCCCGGTTGATACCGGTCACACGCAGCGCTGCCCCGGATGGAGTGCGCTCGATCTGCGCGGCGGCATGGATAAAGCGAATCTGGCTGTCCGGGCCTGTCACCCTGAATACCGTGTCGTACTCATCCACCCCATCGACGGCGGCACTGAGCCTTGCAGCCGCAGCCTCGACATCCTCGGGGTGAACACGGGTGTACCAATGCATATAGTTCAGGCCGTTGTCGCGCAACGCCAAAGGCTGCCCGTAAAACTCGAACATGCGGTCATTCCATTGCAAGGCATTATCCGACAACGTCCAGGACCAGATCCCCAGTTCCGCCACTTCCGCGGCCATCAGCAATTGATGATGCACCGCCATCAGTTCGCTACGCTGTCGCTGTGTCGTTTCCAGGCTTGCCGCCAGCTCCTTTTCTGCCGCTTTACGTTCGGTGATATCGACGGCGATGCCCAGGTAGCCAGTCAATTTCCCATCGTCATCGCGCATGGAGGTAACGACCAGCGTCACAGGAAACCGTGAGTCATCCTTGCGTACGTAAGTCCACTCTCGAGTTTCTGCGCTTTCATGCTCGGGTTTATGGGTAAACACACCAATGCCATTAATGGTCTGACCATACTCCTGGCTCAGTTCCTGGCCCCGCGCAGTGACTTCATCGGCTACATGGAAGAGCGCCGGCGTGTGCTTGCCCAGCACCTCTTCGGCGTCATAACCCAACAAATGCTCGGCGCCGTTGTTGAAGACACGAATGACGCCTTCAAGATCTGTCGCAATGATCGACACCTCAGTGGCCGAGCGCAGCACGCTATTCAACAACACATTGAGGTGCTGCAGTTCTGACGTTCGCTGTGCGACCTGCTCTTCCAGGCTTGAATTGAGTTCGAGAATCCGCGCCTCTGCGGCCTTTTTGGCCGAAATGTCCCTGATTGTCTTGGAGGCACCGACGACGCGGCCACCCTCGCCATAAATCGGAGAGATGCTCGCGGAGACGTCGATCAGTTGTCCGTCTTTGTGACGGCGCTGAGTATCAAAACTATCGATACGATCGCCCGCCCTTACACGCTCAAGGATGTGCGACTCCTCACTGGCCAGCTCCGAGGGAACAATCAGATTGGCCAGTGTGTGGCCCACGGCTTCTTGCGAGGTAAACCCAAAAAGATGCTCAGCCCCTTTGTTCCAGTTGGTGACAACGCCATCAAGGGTTTTACCGATAATCGCCTCTGCCGAGCTTTCAACAATGGCGGCTAGCCTTGCCTGTTCGGCAATAACCTGACGTCGACGTTGACGACTGACACTGCCGACCCCCACCAGAGTCGCCAAAAGAAGGGTGAGAACACCGCCCAGCAACAGCACCACCTTCGGTGAGACCTGACGCAAACGCTGGATGAACAGCGAATTGGCGCCAAGTTCGATTTGCCACCGCCGGCCGTAAACCTCGCGCTCCACCTGATGAGTGATCAGCGTTGCAGAGCTGGCCGAGTTGTCGGCGCTCTCATAAAACAACGTCTCTTGCCCCGGGACAGTGATGTCCCTCAATTTCAGGTGCACGGCCTTGTCTTCTATGCGCAGGCCCGTGAGGACCTGCTCGGTCTGCAAGACTGCATAGCTCCAGCCGAACGCGGCGGCGTCACGTTCGGCTGCCGTCGCAGGTGTCACGCCGTTGCGAAAAATGGGCATCAACAACAAGAACGACTGCTGCGGTTTGCCAATGGCCTGTACCAGGGTGATGGGCGCTGTTATCTGCGTCATGCCGCTCTGTATTGCAGAGTGAGCAGCTTCGCGCCGAGCAGGTTCCGAGGCTATGTCCAGGCCAATGGCGGGCTGATTGCCTTCAACAGGCTCGACATACTGGATAACGTAGCGCTCGCCAGGATGAGCCGAGAGTTGACGAATGGAAAAATCAGCGGCGCCATCGGCCCGGGCTGACTTGATAAACGCGCTTTCATCGCGTTCCGGTACGCGCCTGACAAACCCGATAGCTCTTGCGCCGGGGAACTCCACGGCCAGGTCACGCGTTTTCTGATAACGACTGAACAGTTCACGACTTATCCCCTGCTCCCCCGCTGTCACTACTGCACCGCGAGCACCACGCAAACCGTACTGGTAAAGATTGAGGCGACTTAAAACCAATTCAGCGGCCTCGGCTGTAGCTGCAACGATCGCTTCTTGAGCGTGGCGCTCGTTGATACGGTCAAGCACCCAGCTACCCAGAACGCTTGCCCCCAGGCCCACAGCCAGGGTAATCGCGACGCCCCAGTTCAATGTAAAAAATCTGGATTTCTTCACCCGGTTTGCCCTGCTGCAGAAGACTTTCAGCCTTCACATTTAAAGTTCGACCCTGTCGGGGAAGTGTTTGCAACTTAGCTCAAAGTGGGAACAGTAACGTCTAGCCCAGCAGATAAAAACGACTTTATTTGCACAAAATTGATCGGGCGGCAATACAGATAGCCTTGCATGATCTGACAACCCAGTTCCAGAAGTGCATGAGCCTGTTCCTGGGTTTCGACACCTTCGGCCACCAACTCCAGACCTAGCGCCTGACCTAACTTGATGATTGCTGCGATGATGGCCGAATCGCTTTTATCGGTGATCATGTCTCGCACAAAACTCTGATCTATTTTCAGAACATCGATCGGAAACCGTTTCAGGTAAGCCAGGCTTGAATAACCGGTGCCGAAATCGTCGATCGAAATACGAACGCCGAGCGTTTTGAGATGAAAGAGGGTTTCTCGGGCGCTTTCAATGTCCCGTGCCAGTACCCCCTCGGTGATCTCCAGTTCCACATATCTGCCCTCCAATCCAGACTCAAGCAGGATGTCTTCGACCATGGTCAGAAAGGACGCCTCGCGAAATTGCACGACGGAGATATTCACGCTGATGGAAATGTCATGGCCCAGTTCGCGAAGTGTCCTGGTGTCCCTGCAGGCCTGCAACAAAACGTATTTACCAATAGGGATGATCAGCCCCGTTTCTTCTGCCAACGGGATGAAATCGGCAGGAGAGACCAGAACCCCTTCAGGATTGCGCCAGCGGATCAGCGCCTCCATGCCAATGATGCGGTTATGTCGGGCATCAACCTTCGCCTGGTAGAAAACTTCAAAAACGCCTTCTTCCAAAGCGTTGCGCATGTGGCGTTCAAGCAGGTGCCTGGCGCGCATGCTGCTCTCGATATGCGAGGAAAAAAAACAGTAGCGATTACGCCCTGAAAGTTTCGCCTGATACATGGCCGCATCAGCATGTCGGTGCAGCGATTCCATGTCGTCGCTGTCTTCAGGGAACACGCTGATGCCGATGCTCGCCGACAGGTCGTAGCGGTTACCCTGAATTGAAAAAGGACTGGCGATGATCTCGAGCAGCCTTTGCGCGAAGTCCCCCATGGCATCGAACCCGACCACCTCAGGCAAGAGCAGGATGAACTCGTCTCCCCCTTGCCGGCTGACAGTGTCCTCCATGCGCAGGGAACCCGATATTCGCGCTGCAACCTCCCGCAGCACCAGATCACCGACCGAGTGGCCCATCGAATCGTTTATGACCTTGAAGTTGTCCAGATCAATCAGGAGCATCGCCACACGCCCCTGCCTGCGACGGGCCTTTTGCAAGGCCTGCTCGGTGCGGTCCTGCAACAGGATCCGGTTGGGCAGGCCCGTCAGAGCATCGTGATTGGCCAGCCTCTTGGCCTCTACGCGCAAGGCGATGTGAGCTTTGATATGGGCTCTGGCAACCGGAATATTCAACGGTTTTTGAATGAAGTCCACGCCACCGCACTCCATCGCCAGCAATTCAGCGCTTGTTTGCGTATGAGCGCTGACAAAAATGACCGCGACGCTAAACAGTTCCGGGTCAGACTTGAGTATCCGACACACCTCGAAACCGTTCATACCGGGCATTTCGATATCAAGCAAGACCACATCGGGCCGGCATTGACGGGCGATATCGAGGGCTTGCTGACCACTTTGGGCCGTATGGACTTCAGCCAGGTCAGACACGGCACTGCTCAGTGTTCTCAAGGCGGTAATCTGGTCATCAACGATCAGGAGGACCGGTTTGAGACTAAACGGCTGATTGCGCATTCCGTTGCTCCTCGCAAATTCCTTGCATTGAATAACCGACAACCCTGAGTCCGCGCCCTGCTCCACCCTCGCACTACCAGACACGCTCAGGCCAGACCGGCCAACCGTTGAAGCCTTTCAACGTCTGCTTCGGGTTCGCCATTACTCATGGCGGCGGCCAAACGCATCACGACCTGTTCACGACGCACTTGCAGGGTCGGCAAGACATAAATAGCACCAATCAGCTCACGCAAAACCATCGGCAGACCCCAGCTTGCTTTCAATCGAACGGCAAAAGGCGCCGCAAAATCGCGGACAGCGTGCAAGAGTGCCTCTTCACTAACGCTATTGCCCAGGTTCTCCCATTTCTGGGTCTGGTAATACACACAGAGTTCGCCCATGCGGTGCAACAGTGCGGCCGTTTGCATCGGCGCAGGATCAAGCCCGCACTGCTGGGCCAGAAGCACAACTCTTTCAGCCAACCGCTCGGAATCATCCAGAAGTGCCTGAACCCCTGGCATGAGCATAGCGCCGGGGTGCGTTGCGCTCTGTCGCAACGCCTGGCTGATCGCCAGGTTGACGCTGGTCAACCCGCCTAACCGGGTGAGTGCCGCTTTCAGGTTCGTGCACGGCTGGCCCTGGCCGAGATACGCGGCGCTGTTGGCGGCAGCGATCAAATGGGCGCACAAGGCCGGGTCATACTGCCAATCATTGGCGAGTTCGCGCAGATCCAGTACGGCGCCGCCATAGCCAAGCTGAAGCTTTTCCTTTACCGAGGCGAGTAAAGGCAAGTCCAGTTCGTCCGCAGTCAAACTGCCGAGATAGCTGGGTAAGTCTTCAGTATTGATCGTGGGGGGGCGCAGCGGGTCATCCGGCGGAAGCAGTGCCTCCAGGCGCTCGACAAGGCGTGAAACCTGAAAGGGCTTGGTAAAAAATGCGCTGACCCTCAGCGATTTCACCGCCAGCACGCTGTCTCGGTCGGCGCGCCCGGTGATGATGATCAGCGGCATGTCGTGATCTTTTTGGCGAATGCTGTGCAGCAGGTCAACGCCCGGCGCATCTGGCAGATTCCAGTCCGCGATGACCAGTTGATAGGTACCTGGGTGCCAGGCAGCCAAAGCACTAGCAACGTCGATATAGCAATCGACCTGTGCCGCCGGGCGAATACTCAACACCAGTTGTTTTAAAAGATCTGAAATCCAAGGGTCATCATCCAGAATCATCACTCGCATTCGGTATTCCTCACCGGATCGACGGCCTGCTTTACGACGTGTAACAAACTATCGACCATCCGCAGCAATAGTAGTCGTTGGGCGTAGATCGTGGGATCCGGTCGTTATCAACGCAAGACGTGGTGGCTCACTGTGGCGCTCATCTGCAACTCAATTGACCTGCGCGAGTTTTTCACAAACAACAAAGTCCGGCTGCATCCTCCGGTTGGCCTGACAGGGTTGGAAGTCGAGCGACGGGGTACGTTTAGCGTCGGTTTGAATCAGATCAGACGCCAGCGTCGTTAACAGTGTAGAAAGGAATGAGCGCAGTACAACCGCGCGTTGCTCTTTCCCTCGCTGGAGGTTCACATCATGCTCACTGTCAAAGACCACAATGACCGGGCGACGGCCGCTTACGCCGCACACACCGGTGAATACTGGATCGAATCGCTCAAGGACGGCCGGCATGTGTTGATCCGGCCACTGGCGGACAACGACCGCGAACGCGAGTACACGTTTATCCAGCGTTTGTCCCCCGAGTCCCGCCACATGCGCTTTCTGGCGCAGATCAGCGAGCCGGGCACGGCGCTGCTCGATCAGTTGATGGACATTGATCAAAAGCAACGCGCCGCTTTCATTGCCCTGGTTCACGAAAACGGCGAATTGATCGAAATCGGTGTCAGCCGCTACGCCGCCACGGGCGAGCAGGAAGGTGAATGCGCCGTGACTGTCGCCGATGAGTGGGCGCATCTGGGCCTGGGTACCTTACTGATGGAGCATCTGATCAAAGCGGCTGGCAAAAACGGTTTCACGCACCTGTACTCGGTGGACTCGGCCAACAACACGGCCATGCGCGACCTGGCCAGAGCCCTGGGCTTTGAAACCCACACGGATCCCGACGATAGCCGCCAGGTCATCCATCGCCTGCATTTGTAGCGCCACGTCGCGCACTGGCAACCAGGGCGTCAGATCGAACGCTGGTTGACCCGAGCCATCAGTTGCTCGGCCGACTCCTTGCGCTCTGAATAACGATCGACCAGATAGGCCTGACTGTCGCGCAGCAACACGGTGAACTTCACCAATTCTTCCATCACATCGACGACGCGGTCATAGAACGGCGAGGGTTTCATCCGCCCCGCCTCGTCGAACTCCATGAACGCCTTGGGGATCGAGGATTGATTGGGGATGGTGAACATGCGCATCCAGCGCCCCAGCACGCGCAACTGATTGACCACATTGAACGACTGTGAACCGCCGCAGACCTGCATCACCGCCAGCGTTTTGCCCTGAGTGGGACGAACGGCGCCGAGCGCCAGGGGGATCCAGTCGATTTGCGCCTTGAACACTGCCGACATCGCGCCGTGGCGCTCCGGCGAGCACCAGACCTGGCCTTCCGACCACAGCACCAGATCGCGCAGTTCCTGCACTTTGGGGTGTTCGACAGGGACATCGTCGGGCAGGGGCAACTCTGAAGGATTGAAAATGCGCGTCTCGGCGCCAAAGTGCTCGAGCAGGCGCGCGGCCTCTTCGACCAACAGACGGCTGAAGGAGCGTTCGCGGGTCGATCCGTAGAGCAACAAAATCCTTGGCTTGTGCGTGCTTGGCGGCTTCGGATGCTGCTCGCTTTCGAACAGGCTCAGGTCAAGATTGGGCAGTTGTTCAGACATGGGGAATCCTGCTTAAAGGGTGCCGATCCGATCCAGCTCGCGCTTGAGTTCATCGCGGTTGAGTCGGTCAAAGGGAAGGTCGAGAAAGGCCTGGCAACGCCGTTCGATGCGCCCCAACGTCGAGCGAAACGCCGCCTCGACCGTCGCGTCGTCGCCGGCCACGTCGGAGGGATCTTCAAGGCCCCAATGGGCTTTCAGCGCCGGGCCGAAATACACCGGGCAGCTTTCGCCGGCGGCCTTATCGCAAACGGTAATGACGATGTCTGGCAGGTGGTCTTCGAAAGCGTCGTTGCCCTTGCTGTACAAGCCATCGATGCTGATGCCGGCCTGCTGCAAGGTCGACAAACTGCGCGGCAGCACCTGGCCTTTGGGGAAGCTGCCGGAACTTACCGCCTCGTGTGTCGACGGGGTCAAGTGATTGAACATCGCTTCAGACAAAATGCTGCGGCAACTGTTGGCCGTGCACATGAACAAAACTCGCATGGAGTGCTCCTAAAAAGTGTGGGGATTCAGCAACACGCGCTATCGCGCACGGGACGTCCATCCATGTTGTGCAGACGGGCGGCGTTGTCCTTGAGCCAATCGGCGTTGGCCTTTGCAGTCACTTGCAGGATGTCGCGGACCCACTCGGGCAGATCCGGGTTGAGCCGGTAATAAACCCATTGGCCCTGACGGCGATCGAGCAACAGCCCGTTACTGCGCAGTTGCGCGAGGTGGCGGCTGATTTTCGGCTGGCTGTCGTCGAGAGCGCACATCAGCTCGCAGACGCACAATTCGCCTTGGTCGGCGATCAACAGCGTGGCACGCACGCGGGTCTCGTCGGCCAGGCTTTTGAAGAGTTCAGGGGGGGTGATCATCTGGACGCACCATACATACGGAAAATCGAATATACGGATATCCATATATTAATCAACCCCGGCCCCAAACACACCGAATCCCCCCTGTGGATGGGTGTTAGCTGGGTTAACCGCGTAATAGCCCCTGCTCGGCTTCACACAGCCCCACCACATAGTCCCAAACCACCCGCAGCCTCACCGATTTGTGCAACTCACGCCGCGTGCTGATCCAGTAGCTGCGCTCGATGCTGTCATCGGGCAACAACGCGACCAGGTCCGGATCGGCGGCGGCCATGTAGCACGGCAACACGGCAATCCCCAATCCCGAGCGCGCCGCCTCCTGCTGGGCGATGACGCTGGTGCTGTGAAACACCACCCGAGGGCTGCGACAGAAACTGTTGAGAAACATCAGTTCCTGACTGAACAACAAATCATCGACATAACCAATCCACGCGTGCCGCCCAAGATCTTCGCGACTGCGCAACGCCGGCGCGTTGTCGAGATAGCGCTGGCTGGCATAGAGCGCGAGGCGGTAGTCAGTGAGTTTGCGCGTGACCAGCATGTCGGCCGCCGGGCGCTCCAGGTGAATGCTGATTTCCGCTTCTCGGTTGAGGATGCTGACAAAGCGCGGCACAGCCACCAGTTCCACTTCCAGCCCCGGGTAGCGTTCGAACAGGCCGATCATGCGACTGGCGAGGAATTTGATGCCCAGGCCTTCGGTCACACCGACGCGGATCTTGCCCAGCGGCGCCGTGGACTGGGTGATTTCTTCCTGGGCCAGCAGTGCGACGTTTTCCATGGCTTCGGCGTGTTTGAGCAACGCCTCCCCCGCCGGGGTCATTTCGTAACCTTGGGCGTGCTGGACGAACAGCGCGGTGCCGAGGCTTTTTTCGATGGCTTCGATGTGGCGGGCAACGGTGGCATGGGTCGTGTTCAGCCGGCGGGCGGCGGTGAGCAGCCGGCCGCTGCGTTGCAACTCAAGAAAAAACCGCAGGTCGTTCCAGTCGAACATGGGGTGTCCTTGTCAGCGATCGTCATTCAAGGCTGTTTAAAAACGCACAGCGGCTGCGCAAAAACTAACATTCTTTTAACGAAAGCTAACAACTAGAGTGTCCGACAATAAAAACAAAAAGCGAGGTCAGGGAATGCAGACTTCCCTCGATGAATACGACTACATCGTGGTCGGCGCCGGCCCTGCCGGGTGTTTGCTGGCCAATCGACTGTCGGCCGATCCACAGCAGCGCGTGCTGTTGCTCGAAGCCGGCGGGCGCGACAACTATGCGTGGATTCACATTCCTGTCGGTTACCTGTTCTGCATCGGCAACCCGCGCACCGACTGGTGCTTCAAAACCGAAGAACAACAGGGCCTCAACGGCCGCGCACTGAGCTATCCGCGCGGCAAGGTACTGGGCGGCTGTTCTTCCATCAACGGCATGATCTACATGCGCGGCCAGGCCAACGACTACGACGGCTGGGCGGCCGAAGGCAATCCGGGCTGGGCCTGGAACGATGTGCTGGCGCTGTTCAAACAAAGCGAAAACCACTTTGCCGGCGCAGCTGAGTTTCACGGCGCCAAGGGCGAATGGCGGGTTGAGCAACAGCGGCTGTCCTGGCCCATTCTGGATGCATTTCGCAGCGCTGCCGAACAAAGCGGCATTGCCAGCATCGATGACTTCAATCAGGGCGATAACGAAGGTTGCGGTTACTTTCAGGTCAACCAGAAGGCCGGCGTGCGCTGGAACGCGGCCAAGGCCTTTCTCAAACCGCTGCGCAATCGCGTGAACCTGACGGTGCTGACCGGAGTTGAGGTCGATCGGGTATTGCTCAAGGACGGTCGCGCGACGGCTGTCAGTGCGCGTCACGAGGGTCAGGTCAAACGCTTCAAGGCGCGCAAGGAAATCGTCCTGTGCGCAGGCGCCGTTGGGTCGCCGAATATTCTCCAGCGTTCGGGCATCGGTCCGCGTGGGTTGTTGGAGCGACTGGGGATCGGCGTGCTACATGAACTGCCCGGGGTGGGCGGCAATCTGCAGGATCACCTGCAATTGCGCCTGATCTACAAACTGGAAAACGCCCGCACCCTGAACCAGATCGCTGGCAGCGTGTGGGGCAAGATGGGCATGGGCCTGCGTTATCTGTATGACCGCAGCGGGCCATTGTCGATGGCGCCGAGTCAGTTGGGCGCCTTTGCGCGCTCAGGGCCGGAGCAGACATCAGCCAACCTTGAATATCACGTACAGCCGTTGTCTCTGGAGCGCTTTGGCGAGCCGTTGCACAGTTTTCCGGCGTTCACCGCTTCGGTGTGCGATCTGCGCCCGCAGAGCCGTGGCCGCATCGACATTCGCTCAGCCAACCCACAAGACGCACCGCTGATTCAGCCCAATTACCTGAGCCATCCTGAAGACCTGCGCGTGGCGGCGGATGCGATTCGCCTGACCCGACGCATCGTCAGCGCCCCTGCCCTGCAAGCGTATAAACCGGTCGAGTATCTGCCGGGCGACAGCCTGCAGAGCGAGGAAGCGTTGCACGAAGCGGCGGCGAAAATCGGCACGACGATTTTTCACCCGGTCGGTACCTGTCGAATGGGCAATGACGCCGATGCGGTGGTCGATGCGCAGTTGCGCGTGCATGGTGTGCCGGGTTTGCGCATTGCCGACGCCTCGATCATGCCGCGCATCACCTCGGGCAACACCTGTTCGCCGACGCTGATGATTGCCGAGAAAGCAGCGCAACTGATCCTCAAACCAACACTAAACACCCACCCTGTGGGAGCGGGCTTGCCCGCGATGACGGTATGACATTCAACATTGAAGTTGGCTGAAGCACCGCTATCGCGAGCACACCCGCTCCCACAAGGAGATTGGCGTTTGATTCATGGGCATCGCGCATCACCCGGACACGCAACACCAGTGGAACAACAAAAACAATCACTGTGAGGGATACCGATATGTCAGAACACGTTCAGCCGCTGGATGCCGCGAGCGGCGCCAGCACCAGCAATGCCACGCAGAAAGTCATCTTCGCCTCGTCCCTGGGGACGGTGTTCGAATGGTATGACTTCTTCCTCTACGGCGCCCTCGCGGCGGTGATCAGCAAGCAGTTTTTCGCCGGGGTCAATGACACGACTGCCTTCATCTTTGCGCTAATGGCATTTGCGGCGGGATTTGTCGTACGGCCGTTCGGGGCGCTGGTGTTCGGTCGGTTGGGTGACATGATCGGGCGCAAGTACACGTTTCTGGCGACCATCATTTTGATGGGGATCGCGACCTTCTGCGTGGGTTTGCTGCCGAACTACGCCAGCATCGGCATCGCCGCACCGATCATTCTGGTGTTGTTGCGCATGCTTCAAGGCTTGGCGCTCGGCGGTGAATACGGCGGCGCGGCAACCTATGTCGCAGAACACGCGCCCATCGGCAAACGCGGTTTGCACACCAGCTGGATTCAGTCCACCGCCACCCTCGGTTTGCTGCTGTCGCTGCTGGTGGTACTCGGTTGCCGCTACTTCACGGGCGATCAGTTCGAAGTCTGGGGCTGGCGGATTCCGTTCCTGCTGTCGGTTGTGCTGCTGGGCATCTCCACCTGGATCCGCCTGAGCCTGCACGAATCGCCGGCCTATCTGAAAATGAAAAAGGAAGGCAAAACCTCGAAGGCGCCGATCCGCGAATCCTTCGGCAAATGGGAAAACCTCAAAGTCGTGCTGATCGCCCTGTTCAGCATCAATGCCGGGCAAGCGGTGACCTTCTACGCGGCGCAGTTTTATGTACTGTTCTTCCTCACGCAGTTCTTGAAAATGGACCCGGCGGTGGCCAACACGCTGCTGATCATCAGCGTGGTGATCGGTGCGCCGTTTTTCATTATTTTCGGCTGGCTGTCGGACAAAGTCGGACGTAAACCAGTGCTGATGCTCGGCCTGTTGCTGGCCACCGTGCTGTACTTCCCGATCTTCAAATCCCTGGCCCACTACGCCAACCCGGCGATTGACCAGGCCAGTCGTCAGGCACCGATCACCGTGCTGGCCGACCCAGCGACCTGCACCTTCCAGTTCGATCCGGTGGGCAAGGCCAAATTCGACAGCCCGTGCGACAAGGTCAAAACCTTCCTGGTCAAACAAGGCCTGCCCTACTCCAGTGTCGCCGCACCGACCGGCAGCGGCGTGCAGGTGAGCATCGGCGACGTGAAGATCGACGGCTACGACGAAGCGGCCCTGCGCGGTGCCGTGACGTTGGCCGGGTATCCGCAACAGGCCGACCTGCAGCAAATCAACAAACCGATGATCGTCGCCCTGATCGTCGCCCTGATCATTATCTCGGCCATGTGCTACGGGCCGCTGGCGGCGCTGATGGTCGAACTGTTCCCGACCCGCATCCGCTACACCTCGATGTCCCTGCCGTACCACATTGGCAATGGCTGGTTTGGCGGTTTCCTGCCGACCGTGTCGTTTGCGCTGGTGGTGTACACCGGGGATATTTTCTACGGGCTATGGTACCCGGTGTTGATTACCGGGGTCAGTCTGGTGGTGGGGATGATCTGTTTGCGTGAGACGAAGAATATCGATCTCGACAAGAACTGAACAGGCCCTCCAGCACGCCTTCAGTGGACGGGGCAAGCCCTCCCGCCACTGGAGGATTGAAATACCGCAGTTGCCCCGGCGCGTCGAGGCCGTGCCGAAAACTCCTCTGGGGGTTGTCTTTTGCATTGGCCAAAACTCGTCTACGATAATTTCAGAGCAAAGCCCTGCGACGCAGAAAAGCGTTCGTGACGTGGGGGATCGAACCTCCTGGATCGAGGATCCTTCCATGTACGCCACACGACGCACCCTCGTGCACATCTCCCCTCCAGTCGACGCCTGCCCGAGTGTTCAACCCCGGACGAGTCTCATCGTTAACAATCGCTCGCAGCATGCCGGATGCATCCGGCGTGGCGAAAAACAGTAGTGCTGAACAGTCTGGACGTAGCAGCACCCTCATGACGTCGTTCGGACTCAATGAACGGAACCGCGAAAACATTGGTTCCACTGGGTTTACCGAAAAAAGGACTGCCGACATGAACTATGAAAGTGAAGACGCGTTAGCAAAAATAGATCTGGCAATATGGCAACACGATCAGCCAGCGCAAAAGCAGGTTGAGGGTGTCACTGGATTCTTCTTCGGTTCCAACGGCGTAGACGTCGTGGCACAGGGAGACTCCTGGTTCGACTATTTGCCCGGCGTGGACATCATCAAGTGGCTGAAGCTGACGTCCGGCTACAAGATCAAGAGTTTCGCTTCGGGTGGCGACACGCTGGAAAACATGGTTTACGGGACAGAAATCAAAGACGGAGCCTGGACCCGACCGCGGCCCGAGTTTGAGGATGTACTGGCGGAAATCAAACGGATCAAACCGGCATTTTTTCTGTTTTCCGGTGCTGGCAATGACATTGCCGGTGACGAATTCGCGTCTTTCCTGAACCATGCCGATGCCTCGCCCGCCTCACTGGTGCGAACCGATTATGTCAATGACACCGTTGACCGGGTCTTTCGTAACGCCTATGAAGACATGATCAAACGAGTAAAAGCCGCTCACCCGAAAATCAAGATCATTTTCCATGGTTACGGGCGTGCTATTCCGACAGGCAAAGGCGTGGTCAACATTGGTAACTACCGCTTCATCGGCCCATGGCTGCGCCCATCGCTGACGCGCAAGAACATCATGAACCCGCAGGTTCAACGCCAAATCGTCACGGACTTTATTGATCAGCTCAATACCATGCTCAAGTCTGTTGCCGACGCTCATCCCGATGTCTATTTCATTGATCTGCGAAATCTGATCAACGACGACGACTGGATCAACGAACTGCACCTGAACGCCTTGGCTTACAAGCGTATGGCCAAGCAATTTGAGGACAAGATGGATTCACTGTTGACGTCAAAACAGGCGCTAGTCAAAGCCCAGGCCAAGACCACCGCGTTGGAGGCATTCAATAGACTCGAACAATCCCTTGCAACGGTTCAAGCGGGCATCCAGGTGCCCGTACAGAATCAGTGGGCGCCTGTGCAAGCGCCACCTGCGGTCAAGCGCACACCGCGGTCTCGTCAGGTTGCGCCGACAAAAGGCAAAACGGCGACAAAACGCAAGGCCAAGTAAGTATCAGCCCGCCACCGCACACCCGGCGGCGGGCACCTCCTGGACTAAACATCCGCTTCGATCACCTCGAACTTCACCTGATCAGGATAAAACGCGACATGGTTTTTGATCTGATCAACCGATATTTTCGGATGCTCGTAAGTCCACACCGCATTCGCCCCCTCATGCCCCGGCACCTGCAAGCTGAAATAATTGGCATCGCCTTTATACGGGCAGTAGCTGGTATGGTCGGTGCGGGCGAAATACTTCTCGTCGATGTCTTCACGCGGGACGTAGAAGACCGGCGGGTAGTTGGCCTCGTTGAGAACCAGCACATGGGAGGACGCGGCGACCTGGATGCCATGGAATTTCACTACCAGGCAACCTGAGAGTTCTACGAGGGCGATGACTGGACTGGGGCCTGGGGTTTTCATGGGTTTCTCCTGAGACGGCGGTGAAAGCTCAGGTATAGCGCAAGGACTTCCTTCACGGCGGACTCACAGCCGAACGGCCAAAAAGCTCCTCATCTAAACGCCGCCCAACCCTCTCCCGGTGAGAGAGGGCCGCTTTCTCAGGGCATCAAGCAACAATATCGGTCGCCACCGCCTGCCCTACCACACCCACGGCAAAGTCAACCTGCCCCTGCCCGGTCAGGTCGACCAGCAGCCCGGTCTGACCGTGCTGCGCGTAGTAAGTCAGAATCGCATCGCCCGCATGGCCGGTGAAACTGCTGACGAAATTCAGCGACGCCGCCCCCGTGGCAAACGCGGTAATGCCCGACAGATCTATCTTGTCCAGACCGCTCTGGAAATCCATGATCCAGTCCGGCTGGTTATTGGTCGAGTCGCTGGCTGCGCCGAACACGAAGGTATCCGCGCCCTCACCGCCCCACAGCACATCTGCGCCGCCACCACCGTAGAGGATGTCGTTGCCGGCCCCGCCAAACAGGTGATTGACCGCCCCGTTGCCGATCAGCAGGTCATTGCCTGATCCGCCCACGGCATTCTCCATGGTCACGCCATAGGCGATGGAGACGTTGCCGACCAGACCGCCGACGTCGGAGAAGGAACCCTCGTTGAGGTTGATCTTCTGGTTCTGGGTGAATCCGGAGAAATCCAGCCAGTCATTACCACCACCGTCCCACACCGAAAACACCACTTTGGACGACGCCGAAGTCGCGCTGTAATAATCGCGGTCAGTGTTGGAATTGAAGCCGTACCTCGTGTCCTCGGCGCGGGTCTCGTAGTTGGCACCGTAGAGTTTCTGCACCGCAACAATGTCATCCAGCAACGGTGCCGAGGCGTAAGCCCCGCTGCCGCCCTTGCTGAAGTTCTGGTCGGTGTTGGCTTCGCTCCAATAACTCATCAGGCTGTAACCGCGAGTGTCTTCGGCGTACTTGGCGTCGGCGTAAGTCGGGCTGCCGTTGCCCGCGTTGTAGGCGCCAGGGTGCGACAGACCGAGGGTGTGACCGATTTCATGCGTCAGGGTCTGGCGCCCGTAGTTGTTGGTGTCCGGGGTCTTGTTGACCTGATATTGATCGTTGATCAAGTACCACGATTGGCCATCATAGCTGCCGCCGCTCGGCAAATACGCGAACGCTGCGCCGCCGGTGCTGACGTCGTAATTGCCGAACGTCATGTGACCGTCGCCGCCCTTGCCCTCGGTGAAAGTGACGTTGGCGACGTCGGCCCAGGATTGCATGGCGAGCACCGCTTGAGCTTTTTGCTGGGCGCTGAATTCGCTGAAGTTGCCGAGTTTAGGGTTGTAGTTGGCCGGTTTGTCGGTCAGAAAGCTGTAGCTGAGGGAGATCTTGCCATCGGCATTTTTATCGCCCCACGACAGGCCCTTGCGCAGGATTTCGTCGGCGGCCTGATCGGCAGTGAACGAGGGTTTGCCGTTGACCAGCCCGACACCACGGTCATACAGGTGGCTGAACGTGTCCACGGCGGAGTAGGCGCTGCTGGCCTGGAAAGATGCTTGAGACATGAGTTACGTCCTTGTTGCAAAAGAGTCAGTGTCCGACAGACCACGGCGATCTCCTGGCGAGACCGTCCTGTCGCTCGCGTTTTTCTTTAAGGCGCGAAAAACCTGACACAGCCACCCACGCGGCGCTACTCAATTTCTCGATAGCGCCGGGCATGTCCCGTGAAAGCCCGTCATGTTCGGCAATCCTTTTTATCTGTATATCCATACAGATAAAAGTTGCCCCTGACGCTAACTCCGGCCATTCTGTGCGCCTGTTCGGACATTGATCGACGATGGTGGATATGCGGCTGTACCTCTGTGAAAAACCTTCCCAGGCCAAAGACATTGCGGCCGTACTCGGTGCAAAACGCCGGGGCGACGGCTGCTGGCTGGGAACAGACGTCACGGTGACCTGGTGCATCGGCCACTTGCTGGAAACGGCCCCGCCGGATGCCTACGACGCCCGCTACAAGCGTTGGGTGCTGGCGGATCTGCCGATCATCCCGGACAAGTGGAAAATGACCGTCAAGCCGCGTACCGCCAGCCAGTACAAAGCGGTAAAACGCTTGCTGGGCGAAGCCAGCGAGCTGATCATCGCCACCGACGCCGACCGTGAGGGCGAGATGATCGCGCGGGAACTGGTCGAGCATTGCCGCTATCGCGGGCCGATCCGCCGATTGTGGCTGTCAGCGCTGGATGAGGCATCAATCCGCAAGGCTTTGGCCGCGCTGAAACCGGGGGCCGAAACGTTCAGCCTGTATCACTCGGCGCTGGGTCGCTCGCGGGCAGACTGGCTGATTGGCATGAACATGAGCCGCCTGTTCACCCTGCTAGGCCGTCAGTCGGGCTATCAAGGTGTGTTGCCGGTCGGTCGGGTGCAAACGCCAACCTTGCGGTTGGTGGTGGATCGCGACCGCAGCATTGCCGATTTCGTACCGGTGCCGTTTTGGGCGATCGATGTGCAACTGCTGCACAACGGCACACCGTTTACCGCGCAATGGCGCGCCCCGTCGGATGTTTGTGATGATCAGGATCGCTGCCTGAATCAGGCGCTGGCGCAGCAAGCTGCCGCTGCGATCAGGGGTGCAGCCAGTGCCGGGGTGGTGAAGTTGCGTACCGAGCGCATGCGCGAAGTGGCGCCCCTGCCCTTCGACCTCGGCACCTTGCAGGAAGTCTGCTCGAAGAAACTCGGCCTCGGCGCGCAGGAAACCCTCGACATCGCCCAGGCACTGTACGAAACCTACAAAGTCGTCACCTACCCACGCAGCGATTGCGGGTTTCTGCCGCTGAGCCAGCACAGTGAGGCGCCGGGGATTCTCGCGGCGTTGCGTCAGGCTGACCCAAGCCTTGAAGCGCTGCAGAGTTTTCTTGAACCTCAGCGAAAATCCCGGGCGTGGAACGACGCCAAAGTCAGCGCCCACCATGGCATCATTCCCACCGCTGCCGCGAAGAATCTGGAACGCCTGAGCGGCAAACACCGGGCGGTCTATACACTGATCCGCGCACGGTATCTGGCGCAGTTCCTGCCCAATCATGAATACGATCGCACCCAGGCTGATTTCGATTGCGGCGCTCAAGCGTTACGCGCCGTCGGCAAACAGATCATCGAGCCGGGCTGGAAACGCGCCTTACCCGAAGCGCTCGCGCCGGCCAAGGGGCGTGAGGCACCGGTGCCACAAACCTTGCCAGCGTTATCTCAGGGCATCGAGTGCGCCGTTGCGAACGTGACGCTCAAGGATCTGTGGACACAACCACCCAAACCCTACACCGAGGGCGATTTGATCAAGGCGATGAAGAATGTCGCCAAACTGGTAGAAGATCCACTGCTCAAGCAGAAACTCAAGGACACCACGGGCATTGGTACTGAAGCCACCCGTGCGTCGATCATTCAGGGCTTGCTGGATCGCGGTTATCTGGTGAAAAACGGCAAGGCGCTGGCCGCCACACCCGCCGCGTTCAGCCTGATTGACGCCGTGCCCCGCGCCATTGCCGACCCCGGCACCACAGCGATTTGGGAACAAGCGCTGGACATGGTGCAGAGCGGCGAGATGAGTCTGGAAGAGTTCGTCACCAAACAGGCGGCATGGATGAGCAAACAAGTGACACGCTGCTCCCATCTGAGCCTGACCATCAGCGGCCCACCGCCCGCCGGCAAAGCTGCCACCCCCTGGAAGAAAAAGCGCAAATCGACGCGGAGCAACACCGCCGTCGCTACGAAACGCAAAGCAAAACCGGCAGCCAAAAAATAAAACACGCTACTGTTTCCGAGAGGCCCATCACTTTCAGGAACCCAAAGCATGCCCACCCTAGAACTGCACCCGGCCCAACGCGATGAACTCGAAACCCTCGAAAACCTGATGCAGTTCTACATGTACGACTTCAGCCAGTGGTTGCCGCTGAAACTCGCTGCACATGGCTTCTTCCCTATCCAATCGAAATCCGAATACTGGCGTCACCCGGCAACCCAACCGTTCCTGATACGGGTCGACGACGAACTCGCCGGCTTCGTGACCGTTGATAACGAAACACATATCGAGGGTGCCGAACACAACATCGGCTACTTCTTCCTCGCCCGGCGCTTTCGTGGCCAAGGCGTCGCGCAGTTTGTCGTCTCTGCCCTCTTGAGCCGCATCCCCGGTCAATGGCAAATTTTCCATATCGACGCCAACCTGCCGGCACAGCGCTTCTGGACCAAGCTGATCCCGGAATTGACCGGTGGCGCTTTCACCTTGCACCAGCGTGAAATGGACGGTTACCCGTGCACGTTCTACGCCCTTCACACACCTTTTTCCGTTGCCTGAACGGATCCTTTCTCATTCCAAAACTGCTTTGTCCGACAATATGTAGTGACCAAAAATAAACACTACAAAACCGTTGACGGCATCGTTTTGCTTTTGCATGATGAAGACGTTCCCCGATCGGGAACATTTGGTAACACGCTTGAGCAAACTCGTCTGACCGCCGAGTTGTTTTTTCCGGATACACGCTGCCCACAAGGCAGATTGAAGAAGCTGACCTGGCCTGAACGTCCAGTACAAGGACGAGAAGCGCTGGCGAAAATTCTCAAGACGCTTGTGGTCGACCCTGAAAACGTCGGCAAGGGGCCTCCCGGTTTTCGCTGCTTCTCTTCGTTGTGACGCTATTGCGTAGCAGTTATTCAACACGACTACATGCAACAGATGCACGACCCCGTACTTCAAACGGGCGAGCGCTGACGTCCTGGTTTCGGTGCCAGGGATCAACTAACCGATGGGCTACCTGTATTAGCGAATCAACTTTGAAAGATCACCAAACTGGTCAAGGGGCAACATCATGAATCTGAACAACCAACCTACTATCGAAGAACTGGCTCGTATGTTCGCTGCGCAAAAAGACAGCCACGACAGCCATATTCTGTGGATCAGCAAGTCGGGGCAGGTGCATATCGACTGCCTGTCGCCCCACGCTGGCGAAGAAGAGTTCGAGCAGAACAACCAGAACCTGTTGGCCCGCCTGAAGATGTACCGTCGCGGCCACGGCTATGTCGGCAAAAAAGCCGCAGCCGACAAGGACTTCATCGGTAATGTTCTGCAAACGCTGAAACAGGCGTGGGACGCGATGCAGAACAAGAACGAAGTTCGGGTGATTGATCGGTTCTGCTGATTTACAACTTCAATAAAAAGGGCCTGCTTCCAATAAGAAGCAGGCCCTTTTTATTGCGTTCCAGTTCAGAGCGGGGGCTCCAGGATTAGATTCATAAATGCCACCGCCGCCGCACTGTGATAGTTATTGCGCCGCCGCAACAACGCGGCCCCACGCTGCGGCGCTTCGCTCTCGACCCGCAGCCTGCGCAATGCCCGATCGGACGTCGCAATCGCTTCCGGCAGCATCGTCGCCATCGGCGAATGCCGCACCACCTCCAGCAACGTACTCACCGAATTCACCTCAATGCGCACCTGCGGCGTGATTCCGTGCTGACGAAAATACTCATCGACCGACAAGCGCGTGATGAAGTCCGACGCCAGCAAGGCGAAATCCAGCTGCGCGATATCGTCAGGCGTCAGCACTGAATCACTTTCATACAACGGATGCTCGCGCCCGACCATGACACCCAGGGTCTCGGTAAACGCCGGAATGCACTCGATGTCCGGGCTGCGTACCGGGGTGAACGCAATCGCAATGTCCAGCGAGTCATCCGCCAGACCGGCCTCGATGTCGTCCATCGACAACTCGAAGATTTCCAGATGAATCCCCGGATATCGCGCCGCGTAGTCGCGCACCAGCGGCCCGACTAGATACGCCATAAACGTTGGCGTCATCGCCAGGCGCAACGTACCGCGGGTCAGGTCCTTCACGTCATGCAGTGCGCGCTTGCCCGCCTCCAACTCCACCAGCACCCGACGCGCACATTCAATGTAAGCCTCGCCGGCATCGGTGGCTTTGACCGTACGTGAAGTTCGATCAAACAGGCTCACCCCCAGTGTTTCTTCCAGTTGGCGAATCTGCTGCGACAAGGTTGGCTGCGACACATGCAGCGCCTCGGCCGCGCGAGTGAAGCCGCCGTGATCGGCAACGGCCAGCAGGTAACGCAAATGTCGCAGCAGCATGTGGGAGCACCATCTATAGGCAGGACTTATGAAAAGCATTGTATATCGGTCTTGGACGCTATGGATGAATCGGCAGAAAATCAATCCCACACAGCAAGCCAACCCCTGAAAGGAGTGACACCATGCAACAGTCCCACGCCTACAACGACACCAGCCTGGCCCTGACCACCCGCATTCTGGACATCAAGGCACGCAAGAATCTGTCGTGGCAGGATCTCGCCGACGGCACCGGCCTCAGCCTGGCGTACGTCACCGCCGCCCTGCTCGGCCAACATCCGCTGTCGGAAACCGCCGCCCAAGTGGTGGGCGACAAGCTTGAGCTGGACGCCGACGCTGTCGCGGCCCTGCAAATCATCCCGCTGCGTGGCAGCCTCAGCGGCGTGCCGACCGACCCGACCATCTATCGCTTCCATGAAATGATCCAGATCTACGGCACCACCCTCAAAGCACTGGTTCACGAGCAGTTCGGCGACGGCATCATCAGCGCAATCAACTTCAAACTCGACATCAAGAAAGTCGAAGACCCGGAAGGCGGCTCCCGCGCCGTGGTCACCCTGGACGGCAAGTTCCTGCCCCTGCGTCCGTTCTGATGTGCCCGGCCCGCACTTTGCGTGCGGGCCATCCGATCTCCCTTCAACGAGGACATGCACATGAAAGCCCTGATCGACGGTTTCCTGAAATTCCAGAACGAAGCCTTTCCGCAACGCACCGAACTGTTCAAACACCTGGCAACCACCCAGCAGCCCGGCACCTTGTTTATCACCTGCTCCGACAGCCGTGTAGTCCCGGAACTGCTGACCCAGCAAGAACCCGGCGAACTGTTCGTGATCCGCAACGCCGGCAATATCGTGCCGTCCTACAGTCCGCATCCGGGCGGGGTTTCGGCGACAGTGGAATATGCGGTGGCGGTGCTTGGTGTGACCGACATTGTGATCTGCGGCCATTCCGATTGCGGCGCGATGACGGCGATTGCCAAATGCAAATGCATGGATCATCTGCCGGCCGTCAGCGGTTGGTTGCAGCATGCCGAGTCAGCGAAAGTGGTGAACGAAGCCCGGCCACATGCCAATGACGCGGCAAAATTGAGTTCGATGGTGCGCGAAAACGTGATCGCGCAACTGGCGAATATCCAGACCCATCCGAGCGTGCGCCTGGCACAGGAGAAAGGCCTGCTGAATCTGCATGGTTGGGTGTATGACATCGAGACCGGCTCGATCGATGCGCTGTCCTCGGACCGCCGCACCTTTGTGCCGCTGGCCGAACAACCGGCTACTTGCGCCGTTCACGCAAACACCAGCGCAGCAGCCTGAATTACATTGCGCCCCTGTGGCGAGGGAGCCTGCTCCCCCACCACAGGTTCTTTCAGCGCTTTACACCCAGATCAATCTGGGTCATGCGGCTACGCACGGTAAACACACCATCGCCCGAAAGAATCGCACTGCGCGCAAACAACCGTCCGCTCTCCCAGTTCGAAAGCCCCAGCTCCGGCTTGTTCAGCGCGTACTGGCCATCGACCCAGCGGGTAATGCCATTACCCACGAACGGTGCGTTGACCGCGTTATAGAAGCGCTCCTGAACAGCGGCATCCTCACTGATCAACGACACGGTAAATTGCGGGCTATAGCGGTTGAACAATGCAATCGCCTGATCCAGATCGTCGACGATCATCAAGCTGACTTCCGGGGTTTCTTCCCATTCCCACTCGCGCCCCAAATCCGCCTGCGCCAACGGTTCAGCCAGTGCTTCGGTCTGATAACCCTCGGCACGATAGACCTCGACCGTCGCGTTCTGCCACTCGCCTGGCAGACAACGTTCGCTGCCCTCGACGATGTGCAATTTGCAGCCCTGGCCGCGTGCGGTACCGGCCTGTTGCAGCGCGTCGAGGAACAGCGGCACCAGTTCATCGGCACGTTCGCGCTGAATCAGGCAGACATTCAGGGTGTTGCAGACCTTGCGATCCAGCGAGTTGCGCACCACCGCCGCAAAGCGTTTTGCGTCAGCCTCACGATCGGCTATCAGCCATGCCCCCCCAGTGCCATGCAGGCTGACCGCCGTGCCCGCCTGCTGGGCAATGCTGCCCAATTGACTGACTGCACGTCCTGACCCACGAGCCACCGCCAACGACAGACGTCGATCAGCAAACATCGCCCAACCGGCGGCGTGATTGACACTCTCCACCAGCGACACCGCGCCCACGGGCAGACCGGCCGCAGCCAGCGCCGGGTTCAACGCGTGAGCAACAATGGCCTGCGCCGTGCCCAACGCATCGCTGCCGATACGCAGCACAGCGGTGTTACCGGTGCGCAAGACACCCGCCGCATCGGCAAATACATTCGGGCGACCTTCGAAGACAAATGCAACGATGCCCAGCGGCGAGACCACTTGCTCGACCTTCCAGCCATCGTGCTCGACGCTGCTGATGACTTTGCCGCGCGTCGGTGCGGCATCACGCCAGGCGCGCAGGCCGGCAATCATGTCGCGGCGCATGCGCTCATCGGCCAGCAAGCGTGTGGTGGAGCGCCCGCGAGCCTTCGCCCGTTCGATGTCGGCAAGGTTGGCTGCCTCAATCTGCGCCCAGCACTCAGGGGTTTGCAGGCGCTGTGCGAACAAATCGAAGAACTGACTGATCGCTTCGTCGCTGACCGCAGACAACGCGATAAAAGCCGCCGCCGCACGTTCAATCGCCACGGCGGCCGCTTGTTGATCGGCCACCGGAATCAGCAACAACTCGCCACTCACCTGCTCCACCAGCAGGTGGTCACCGGGCTGAAAGCGCGCGGCCAGTTCGGGGCTGACCACGGTGACGCGGTTACCAGCGAAAGGGATCGGCGTGCCAGCGACTAGACGTTCGAGCGCAAGAGACATGAAGCAGATTCACCATGCAGAGGGCGGCCGGAAAATGTAGCGGATTCTTCACCGGAAAAACACTCCCACAAGGTTTGCAGAGCCTGGCTAATCGGGTCAGAACACCGACCAGCCAATGCGCGAACTGAGCATCTCCAGCGCCGCCATGCCCGCCAGCGAATTACCGGCAGCATTCAATTCCGGCGACCACACGCAAACCGTGAACTGCCCAGGCACCACCGCGACAATCCCGCCGCCGACGCCACTCTTGCCCGGCAGGCCGACGCGATAGGCGAAGTTGCCCGCCTCGTCATACAAACCGCTGGTGGCCATGATCGAGTTAACCTGCTGGGTCTGGCGTCGCGTCAGAATCTGTTCGCCGCTGTGCTTGCAGTAGCCGTCATTGGCCAGAAAGCAAAAGGCCCGGGCCAGATCGATGCAGTTCATGCGCAGCGCGCAATGGCTGAAGTAACTGCGCAACACTGATTCGACGTCGTTGTGGAAGTTGCCGAACGATTGCATCAGGTACGCCATTGCCGCGTTGCGTGCACGGTGCTGGTATTCAGAGTCGGCGACTTTGCCATCGATCATGATCTGCGGATTGCCCGACAGACGCCGGACGAAGTCACGCATCGACAAGGTCGGTGCGGCAAAGCGCGACTGGTTGATGTCGCAGATCACCAGCGCGCCGGCGTTGATGAACGGATTGCGCGGGCGACCGCGTTCGAATTCCAGCTGCACCAACGAGTTGAACGGCTGACCGGACGGCTCATGGCCCAGACGCTCCCAGATCGCCTCACCGGAATGTTCAATGGCCTGCACCAGGCTGAACACCTTGGAAATACTCTGCACCGAGAACAGCGTCTCGGCGTCACCGGCGCAATACATCTCGCCGTCGTTACCGTACACAGCGATGCCCAACTGGTTGGGCGCCACGGTGCCGAGGGCAGGAATGTAGTCAGCCACTTTGCCCTGCCCGATCAGGGGCCGGACAGCATCAAGGATCTCGTTCAACAGCGCTTGCATGCCGGGTTCCGAAGTCTCGCCCCGTGGGATTGCGGGGACACTGAGGCTAGACGCTGGCGGCATGCATCGAATCACACCGGCAGGCATCATGCAGAATATTCTTGGTTCAATCGCACCCCTGGCAATCGGAGAGTCCCTGAAGGCTGCGACAGTTTGAGCTTCAGGCTAGCGCCGGCACACCGCTGTGGAAACGGAATTCGGCGTCCGGCGATTCGATCAGTTCCTGTTCGGCCGCACGCACCTTATCGATCACCTGAGCCACATCCCTGGCCTCACCATACTGATAAGCCAGTTTCAGATACCCCTGAAAATGCCGGGCTTCGCTTTTCAACAGGCCGAAGTAAAACTTGCCGAGTTCTTCGTCCAAATGTGGCACCAGTGCTTCGAACCGCTCACAACTGCGCGCTTCGATAAATGCACCGACCACCAGCGTATCCACCAATTTCACTGGCTCGTGGCTGCGCACCACTTTACGCAGGCCCGAGGCGTATCGGCCGGCATGCAGTTGACGCAACTCGATCTTGCGGCGTTTCATCAGGCGCATGACTTGCTCGTGGTGCACCAGTTCTTCGCGGGCCAGACGCGACATCATGTTGATCAGGTCGACGTGGGAGTGATACTTGGCAATCAGGCTCAGCGCGGTGCTGGCAGCCTTGAACTCGCAGTTCTTGTGGTCGATCAGCAGGGTTTCCTGATCGGCCAGTGCGGCCTGAACCCAGGCATCGGGTGTGCGGCAGCCAAGGAATTCGTGGATTTCGGGAAGGATCATGGGGCTCACGGTCAAGGTGTTCGAGCGAAGGGCGCCGATTATACCGGCCTGCCCGAAGACCACCAGCGGCTGGCGTTGATATGCATCAAGTCGCAGGTGCTGGCGCAGCAACTATAGTTGTGCAACGCCGTGCCCTTTACTCGCTGGAGACTCCGCTCATGCAAGCCATTCGCAGCATTCTGGTGGTCATCGAACCCGAACATTCGGAGAGCTTGGCGCTCAAGCGCGCCAAGTTGATCGCAGGGGTGACCCAGGCCCATCTGCACCTGCTGGTGTGCGACAAGAAGCACGACCATGCCGGCATGCTCGGCGTGCTCAAAGCCGCCCTGCTGGCGGACGGTTACAGCGTCACCACCGAACAGGCCTGGAACGAGAGCCTGCATGAAACCATCACCGACGTGCAGCAGGCCGAGGGTTGCGGGCTGGTGATCAAACAGCACTTCCCTGACAGCTCGTTGAAAAAAGCCCTGCTGACCCCGGCGGACTGGAAGCTGTTGCGCCACTGCCCGACCCCGGTGCTGCTGGTGAAAACCTCTACGCCCTGGAAAGACAGAGTCATTCTGGCGGCGGTCGATGTCGGCAATGCCGACGGTGAACACCGCCATCTGCATACCACGATCATTGATCATGGGTTTGATATTGCCAGCCTGGCCAAAGGGCATCTGCATGTGATCAGCGCCCATCCGTCGCCGATGCTGTCGGCAGCCGACCCGACCTTCCAGCTCAAATCGACAATCGAGGCGAAGTATCGCGAGCAATGCAGGGCGTTCCAGGCGGAGTTCGATGTCGATGACGAGCATCTGCACATCGAGGAAGGCCCAGCGGATGTGTTGATTCCGTTCATGGCGCACAAACTGCAAGCAGCCGTGACCGTAATCGGCACCGTGGCGCGTACCGGGTTGTCAGGTGCGTTGATCGGCAATACGGCGGAGGTGGTGCTCGATACGCTGGAAAGCGATGTGTTGGTGCTCAAGCCGCAGGAGGTTGAGGATCATTTGCTGGAATTGGCGGTGAAGCATTAAGTTTTGCGGCGTCACACAGGACCTCTTCGCGAGCAAGCCCGCTCCCACGGTTTGAAATGCATTCCCGTGTGGGAGCGGGCTTGCTCGCGAAACTTTTGACCTTCAGGCGCCAAACGCGTCTTTGAGAAAGCCCGGTGCGATGTAGCGCTGATAGTGCGCTTCCGATAACAGGAAGAATTCCCGATCAATGGCATCGCGCAGTTCCGGCAGGTTCCAGTCGCGAAACTCCGGCAGCAGCACCATCCCGTAGGCTTCCAGATTAATGATCACCCGCGCCCCTCGGGCAATCAGCTGATACGCCCAGCAATACTCGGACTGATGGGGCACAAAGCGGATCTTGCGCTGCTCCAGTTGCTGGCGCAGACGCGCCGAATCAAAGATCTCGACCTTGGCCGCCATCACTTGTGACAGCAATTGCTCCAGACGCAGCCACACCGCACGTTTTTCCTCCTCGTTGTAACCATTCCAGTTGATCACTTCGTGATGGAAACGCTTGCAGCCACGGCACACCAGATCACCGTAAACAGTGGAGCAGAGGCCGACGCAGGGGGTCTTGATGGTCTGATTGGGCATAAGGTTGGCAAAGGCACTGAAACGCGGAACAGGTCGGCATGTTAGCCCTTTGTCTAACATTGATCACCCCTCAAACTTGAGGGCCTAACTTACCTTTAATTTTTTTTTGCCGTAGAATCAGCCAGCCTTTTAAGGCGCCAATGTCCGTTAGAAGCTGTTTTCAAAGCGTCACGAGCACAGTCGTTCCTTCAGAGCGGTGTTGGCGAAGGGTTTTTCCAGCGGGGAAAAACTCAACGCCAACCCTCATCAGCTCCCCGTTCTGCAGGCGTAAAACTTTGAAAGCAGCTTCTGTAAGGAATAGCCGGTAATTCTGGCCAAGCGACCCACAACGTCGCGAGGTGCATGAGTACGGCCATTTCGGGATGAGCGTCCCGGACACCCATTTGGGACCACTGATGAGGGTAATAACTGTGCTTGAAGCCTACCGCAAACATATCGAAGAGCGTGCAGCCCTGGGTATCGTTCCCCAGCCGCTTAACGCCGAACAAACAGCAGGCCTGGTCGAGCTGCTGAAGAACCCTCCGGCTGGCGAAGAAGAATTCCTCGTTGACCTGATCACCAATCGCATTCCACCTGGCGTGGACGAAGCGGCTTACGTTAAAGCCGGCTTCCTGTCTGCACTGGCCAAGGGCGAAGTTGCCTCCCCTCTGCTGGACAAAAAACGCGCTGTAGAACTGCTCGGCACCATGCAGGGCGGCTACAACATCGTGACCCTGGTTGACCTGCTGGACGACGCCGAACTGGCGCCCGTCGCTGCCGCGCAACTCAAGCACACCCTGCTGATGTTCGATGCGTTCCACGACGTGGCCGAAAAAGCCAAGAACGGCAATGCTCACGCCCAAGCCGTGCTGCAATCCTGGGCTGACGGCGAGTGGTTCAAGAACCGCCCGACCCTGGCCGACAAGATCAGCCTGCGCGTGTTCAAGGTCACCGGCGAAACCAACACCGACGACCTGTCCCCTGCCCCTGATGCCTGGTCGCGTCCAGACATCCCGCTGCACGCCCTGGCCATGCTGAAAATGGCTCGCGACGGCATCGTTCCTGATCAGCAGGGCGCCATCGGCCCGATGAAGCAGATCGAAGAAATGCGCGGTCAAGGCTTCCCGATCGCCTACGTCGGTGACGTGGTCGGTACCGGATCCTCGCGTAAATCGGCCACCAACTCGGTGCTGTGGTTCTTCGGTGACGACGTTCCTTACGTGCCGAACAAGCGCGCTGGCGGTTTCTGCTTCGGCAGCAAAATCGCTCCGATCTTCTACAACACCATGGAAGATGCCGGCGCACTGCCAATCGAGTTCGACGTCTCGAACATGAACATGGGCGACGTGATCGACCTGTACCCGCACGCCGGCAAAGTCTGCAAGCACGGTACCGACGAAGTCATCACCACCTTCGAAATGAAGACCCCTGTGCTGCTGGACGAAGTCCGTGCCGGCGGTCGTATTCCGCTGATCATCGGCCGCGGCCTGACCGAGAAGGCGCGCGCCGAACTGGGTCTGCCTGCGTTCGACCTGTTCAAGAAGCCTGAAGCACCGGCTGAAAGCACCAAGGGCTTCACC
>NZ_JBIUWN010000056.1:0-40199 GCF_044743485.1 Pseudomonas sp. NPDC087614
GGCACTGTGATGTTGAACCCGGATCGGCAGCAGCAGACCGAGAAAAGAGCGGCATAGTTAGACGGCGACGCGACAACAACCTTGAAAAACGCCGACAGCCCTCCAAATTAGCCAAGATAGTGGACACCATTTTTTAGTGGACACTATCTTGGATACCGTTGCCCTAGCCCGTCGAACCGGCCGCCGCCCCAACTTCCCGCTGGCGTTCAAACGCCAAGTCGTCGAGGCGACCCTCCAGCCTGGCGCCTCCGTGTCGTTGATCGCTCGTGAGCATGACGTCAATGCCAACCTGGTGTTTCGCTGGCGGCATCAATATCAGGAAGGGGTATTCGGCGCCGTCAGCCAGAGCGCAACGCTTCTGCCCGTCCAGGTGATGGAGGCGCCAATCGATCTGCCGCACGTCGTCCAGCCACAGGCGGAGTGTCATTCCGAGATCGCAGTTGAGGTCGGAAAAGCCAAGTTGCGTATCATGGGCGCACCCGATCCGCAGACGCTGCAATTCGTCTTGCAGCAGTTGCTGCGATGATTGCCCCGCCCGCTGGAACCCGTATATGGATCGCCGCCGGCGTCACGGATATGCGCCGTGGCTTCGATGGTTTAGCGGCACTGGTGCAGACACAGTTGGAAGCCGACCCGTTTTCCGGTCAGATATTTGCCTTTCGCGGACGGCGCGGTGACCGGATCAAGCTGTTGTGGTGGGATGGCGACGGCTTGTGTCTGTTTTGCAAACGGTTGGAACAAGGGCGCTTCGTCTGGCCGCAAGCAACCAGCGGCAGCGTGTCGCTGACGCCTGCGCAGTTATCGATGCTGTTGGAAGGCATTGATTGGCGCAGGCCAATTCGTACAGCGCCTGTCCTCGCAGTCTGACTTGCCGCGCTGAAAAAATCCCCAGTAACATGCGGTCATGACTCTCGTGACCGACTCCCTGCCGAACGATCTTCAAGCCTTGAAGACTCTGGTCTCTGCCCAGCGGGCAGAGATTGAGCGCTTGAAAATGATGATCGCCAAGCTGCGTCGTACGCAGTTCGGTCGCAGCTCCGAGCAACTGGACGCGATGATCGATCAACTCCAGTTGAGCCTCGAAGAGCTGCAAGTCAGCCAAGCCGAAATGACAACGCCAGTCGAACCGGCACCTCGCGCAGTTTCGCGCCGCAAACCATTGCCCGAACACCTGCCTCGCGAAACTCACGTGCATCAGCCCGAGTCGCAATGCACGGGCTGCGGTGGGAAGCTTCGCTATTTGGGTGAGGATGTGTCCGAAGTGCTGGAGTACGTTCCGGCACGTTTCAAAGTTATTTGCCATGTCCGTCCGAAGTGGGTCTGTCGCTGCTGCGAGCACATCGCCCAGGTGCCGGCGCCGAGTCGTCCGATAGCCCGAGGCCTTGCAGGCCCGGGGTTGTTGGCCCATGTGCTGGTCTCCAAGTTTGTTGATCATTTGCCGTTGTATCGGCAGTCCGAGATCTACGCCCGTGAGGGCGTCGAGCTGGAGCGCTCAACCCTGGCCGACTGGGTGGGCCAGAGCAGTCAGTTGCTCAGGCCGCTGATCAACGCCCTTGAGCACCACGTCATGAGCGGTCACAAAGTCCATGCAGACGACACGCCGATTGGCGTGCTCGCGCCGGGCAACGGCAAGACCAAAACGGCTCGCCTGTGGACATACGTGCGGGACGACCGGCCTGCGGGTGACTCGACACCGGCGGCGGTCTGGTTTGCCTACTCGTCGGATCGCAAGGGGCAACATCCGCGCGCTCATCTCAAGGGCTTTAGCGGGATCTTGCAGGCTGACGGCTACGCCGGTTTTGCTCAGCTGTATGCGACGGGCACTATTGAGGAAGCTGCATGCTGGGCTCACGCCCGGCGCAAGTTTTACGATGTCTACAAAGACTTGGCTTCACCCCTTGCCGCCGAGGCGCTGCAACGGATTGCAGCCCTGTATGCCATCGAAAGCGAGATCCGAGGGCAGCCGCCTAACCTGCGAAAAACGGTTCGGCAAAGTCGGGCCAGTCCGCTGCTGGAGCACCTGCACGCATGGCTTAATCAGACGCTGACTCAACTGTCGAAAAAGTCGGCATTGGGCGGTGCAATCCTCTATGCCCTCAACCGGTGGCAGGCCTTAACGCGCTACTGCAATGACGGCCGAATCGAAATCGACAACAACGCCGCCGAACGGGCGCTACGCGCCGTCGCGCTGGGCCGCAAAAACTACCTGTTTGCCGGTTCCGATGCCGGCGGAGAACGAGCCGCTGCGATTTACAGCCTGGTGGGTACTGCCAAGCTAAACGGGTTAAACCCACAGGCCTATCTGGCCTACGTACTTGAGCACATTGCCGAACACCCGATCAATCGGGTGAGCGAGTTGCTGCCTTGGAACATTTCTTTGAATCACACTGAACACTGCGAGGCCGCCTGATCCATGGTTAAAACTGTCCGTTTACCCAAACCCGCCCCCGACCTGTTACTGCTGCACATCGAGCTGAAGTGGATCACTCCGAAGATTTGGCGTCGGTTCGCGGTGCCTGAAAACATCACCTTGGGCAAGCTGCACCATGTCATCCAGGTCGTGATGGGCTGGAGTGATAGCCATCTGCATGAGTTTGAAATTGCTGGTGAGAATTACGGCATGCCCGACCCTGATGGTTGGGGGCCGACGGTGAACCCGGAAGCCCGTAAAACGCTGATCAAGGCGCTGAACGGAAAGCGGACATTCAATTATCTCTACGACTTTGGTGACAGCTGGCATCACAGTATCAAGGTCGAAAAAACGCTACCCGCTGTTGCCTGTCCTCAGGTGCCGTACTGCATCGACGGCGCCAATGCTTGCCCACCGGAAGACGTGGGTGGCGGGCCTGGTTACGAGGAGTTTCTGGAGGCGATGGGCAACCCCGATCATCCAGAGCATGACGCCATGGTTGAATGGCATGGCGATGTTTTTGATCCGGCGACATTTGAGTGCGAGCGCGTGAACCAGTGGTTTAAACGGATTAAGGTTTGAGTTGCAAGGCGGTGTAGCTCGGACGCTTACCAATAATTTGCCTTGATCGTAGAGGCCTGTCGGACCGCCTCTTTTGACTGCGAAATTGCACTCCACTTGACCACCCGTTTGCATTCGACCTGACCACCGATCGCATCGGATTTGACCAGCACGCTTTGTAACCATGATCGGCAGAGAACGGCCAAAAGCAGACATTCGAGCCACTAGCCAAATACACTATTGCGAAGATCGCACTCAAAATTTTGGTGCAACTGTTCAGGCAGGAAAAACGGAGGATTCATGAGTCTTGATCTGTGCTTGGAAGCTGATAGTACGCTCACAATTTCAGTGCTGAAAAGCGCCCTTGAGAATGCGGGGGCTTGGGAAGTAGAGGTAGCGGGTATTGGTTTGTCCGCTGTATTTGCCTCGGGGCTTAGATTGAGCGGCGGTGATGTAAAAGATGACTCTACGATTTATGCTGAGAATACAAAGGGTATGGACTTTCCTGTCGCTTTGCGTTGCACCATCAGAATAAAAGGACCCGAACCTAAGGGGGAATCGTCTATGGAAGATTTGAATAAAATTGCTCAATCCATATCTCAGTCGTGTTCGGCCTTCTTTCTTATTAGCTTTCAATTCGAAGAAATCTTGTACTGGCGGGATGCGACAGGGCTACATCGTCATTAAGATCGTCGTCTGCGCTTCTTCTTCCAGCCATTTCTGAATGATTTTTTTCGGACGGAAACACTTCTGATTTTAAAGGGGGCGCATCTAGCCGGATTCGGTCGGTCGTGTAAGGCAGCTATCGGCCAATAGCGGTCGCCCAACTGCTTCACCCTCGCTTAAGGACCAGCCAAGTGATATACCGCGCTTAGGTCTAATGCATGACACAAACAGGCAGTCACATGATGCGATTCTCAATTTATAGCGGATTGGTTTTGGTGGGCTACTCGGCGCTCGATTACGGAGATCCCCCGATGGGCGTTGCTTTTGGCCAATTCGAACCTGCCGATGGGTACGCAGCTATCCAGAACCAGTGCTCCACGAACCATCACGACCAGACCGTTCTGGATCTTTCTGTCCAGACCGAAGCGGGTCTGGTCATTCCATGTGCGGGTCTGGCCATCCTGGATTACTCCGAAGAGCTCGCGCCACCGTGCATCGAAGTGAACATTTTCGGCATTCCACATCCGCTCTATGGCGAGCTGTTTCCTCAGCACGTCACCCTGTATGAGCGTCAATTCAGCTAATCGGAATGTCCCGCCGATGTCCGCTTCGGGTTGTGGACTCAACCGGCCATTAGCTGTCCTTCACGAAGGGCAGCTTTGGGTCGAAAACGGACATTTACGAATGGCTGCTTATGGCCGTTTTCTGCCTCTCGCGACCAGCGGAAAACGGCCAGGAGCGGGCATTCGAAAGTTGTATATTCGCAGCCACGTTATTGTCAGAAATCGAAAGTAACCTATGGAAATAAAGCATGGATTTGGTTGAGCTCGCACCTGCGGCATACCACATAGAAGACGGCTACTGGCATCTGCTCAAAGCAGAGAATGGCGCAGTTTATATTCTCGTCGAGTGTGAAGCGTCTTTCGTGAGTTACGAATGCCTGATCAAGCTCAACGACGAGGAATTGCGTGACTACCACGGCTTGGGCTGGCTGTCCATTCAGCACCTGGCTAACCGAATCAATTACTTCGTCGGTGATTACAACGGTAGAAAAATCACCGGGCCTTTGCTTGAAGAAGCCATTCAGGCTTCGAAGCAATAGTCATCTCAAGACATTTGGTGGATGTTAGTCAGCCCGCGACTGGATGACCCCAGGTCGGAATCGGTCGGTCATGAAAATCCGCTCCCGGCCGAGGTCTTCACTCTAAGAACGACCGCCTGAACGCTAGACATTGACGCCATGCATAATTATCCGACCATCATATCCACAGCTAATCCAGTGACCGTCACAGATTGGAAGAACATCGGTTGCAAAGTTGACGTGTTGCCCAATGACACCACCCTGCCGTGAAAGCAGGTCCCATCGGCTTACGAATCCATCCTCGCCGCACGTCAGCAGGACGTGCCTGGCTTCGAATCGCACACGCCGGACCGGCCCGTCGTGTACGGCAAGGAAATCCATACGCTTCAGTATCGGGTTACACGTCAGCAGGTGCACCGAACCGTGAAGGTCACCCGCAGCCAGAATGACGTCACCATCAGTATCTAGCCAGCTCGCCAGAGTCCTCAGGGGGTGGCCCAGGTCAATCACATGCATGCACTCTGACACGTCGGGCTGCCACAGCCTGACCGTCCCATCCTCGGACGCGGTGGCGAAACCGCCGTCACCCAAAGGTGCGATCCCCCAGATCCAGCAGGCGTGGGCCTGACGCCTGGCCGCGGCACCTGTCGTCAGGTCCCAGACTGTCACGTGACCGTCAGCGGCCCCGGTAACGAGGCGGCCACAGCCTAACCTTGCCGAGGACAGCACAGCCGACTCCGATGTGCCGATCACCTTTGACTGCCCGGTCGCCAAGGACCAATGCCGGATCGTACGGTCCCGCGAGTGCGAAACAAGCTCACCAGGCGCAGATTGCACCAGACCCAGAATGGATTGTGTATGGCCTTCAAGCTGCCCTGAACACTTGCCCTCGCGATCCCAAAGCCGGATGGTTGCGTCACGCCCGGCGCTTGCAAAGCCCATGTCGCCAAGGTCGGCAAGCGCCCATAGGTATCCGCGGTGACCCGGCTGGAAGGGACCTTCAACTTCCGGGGGATGCTCTGGCTCGTACATCAGATCACTGCGCATGACGTATTTCTGCCCAGAGTCCACTAAAGCACCGGCGTGCCAGAGCGTGTGGTCGAAGACGATAAGGCTACCCTTGCGGGGCCGCAGACGCAGCGTGGAATCCCGGTTTGCCATGGCCGCGGAACGCCCCTCAAAGAACACCGTCTCTCCGCCGCTGAATGCATCATCGTTCAGATAAATCATGAAGGTCAGGCGCGACTGCTTGCTCTGGCGATGGTGTACACCGTCTTGATGAGCGCGGAACTGAGTGCCGGGCCGGTAGCGACAAAAGCGCAACCGCTCATTGACGCCGACCAGACGCCATCCGTCTTCATCGATCACTGTGCCGAGCCTCGGCATCCGCGAGGCGCAGTGCATCAAGCGTTCGAACAGTCGCTCGGCCAGAGCCGGGTCGTCTGCCACGATCCGGTCATTATCGCGGTAGGAGGGTGGATAGTCAGATCCTGCGCTGGCGAATCCATGCTTCTCGGTGGCTTCTATCAACGACTCGCACTCGCTTGCCGAGAGAAATCCGTGAACCAGAACACACCGCACCGTGTCATCCAGCGGTAGTTCGACGGAGGCCGGTGTGACAGCGGCGCCGGCCGTCAGTCTTTCAGCGAAGGAATTCATCGCACGCTCCAAAGCTGTTCTCATGACCGCCAAAACGGGGCGGGTTTGTTTTCAGCAATTTTCAGAAAATAAATCCGTCCTCTTTATTGAGGATCGATGGCTCTTGGCCGAAAGCAGCCATTCACGAACGACCTCTTTCGGCCAAAAGCGGCCCTTCATACTAGCGGAGAAGGCGGCATCTCACTACGCTCGAGTAATCACATGGAAGGAACAGTTTGAATGGATTACCTGATTCGGAACGCAATAAACGCGGATGCCCCAGCTATCAGTCGGGTCATCATTGGTACCCTGCGAGGGTCTAATGCACAGGACTATTCATCCGACGTTATCAACCAAGTGGAGCAAAGCTTTTCTCCACAGGCGATCCTTCGTTTGTTGACGCAACGTCAGGTTTTCGTAGCAACACTCGGAAGTCATGTCGTTGCAACGGCCAGTCTTGAACAAGACGTTGTACGAAGTGTGTTTGTCGAACCTGCCTATCAAGGAAGGGGCATCGGACGTCAGTTGATGAAAAGAATTCAATCAATCGCCATAGCCGGAGGAATCAACGAGCTGCGCATCCCCTCTTCTATAACTGCTGAAGGCTTTTATGCTTCGCTTGGCTTTAAAAAAGTCCGAGACGTATTTCACGAGTCCGAACGCACGATCATCATGTCGAAGACATTGGCTCAATAGCTTTACTGTCGGTGTTCAGATGGCAGCTTTGGGTCCAGGCTGTGTGAAAACGTCAGCGTCGATAGGGACGGGGCGTCTCTACGTGAAGTCCTTAGATATACGGAATCATCTTCACTGCTCTGGAGGTCAGTTCTTACGACATTGGTTAAAGGATTTCTTGAGTTCATCGGTATCATTCCACTCTCGCCCCTCTCAAGTCAGGTCATGCCATGAACCAAAACCCTATGGAATCCTGCCCCCGCTGTGGATCGGTCCAACACGTCAGACCAAAGGGAATTCTGATAGGAGCAGCAAGCCCAAAAAAACGCTTCAATGGGGAAGAAAAAGCAGGCTATCAACGCTTGGATCAGCTAGCAGTTGATGAATGCAAGCCTGCCCTTCTGAAAGCAGCGCCGCTGGAGCAACTGATTGATGGGTTTTATTGCGACCATTGCGGGGTGGGTTTTGTAACAAGCGAGATTGTACAAGGTGTCGACCGAACATCGCTCTAGAGACGATGGCGGGGGTTGTTTAGATCGAAACGGCTTTTCATGACAGGCAGCAGTCGAGCAGACCGGGTGAAAACGCCAGTGCTTGTCTAATCTTTTGATCGTCTAGATCGTATCGAGGACGATCATGAAGCGATTCATTGAAGGCGAGGCCCGGACGCAAGTGACTTTGCTGCCGGAGTGCCTGGACGATTACGTAACCGAAGAAAATCCAGTGCGCGTGGTCGATGTTTTCGTCGACGAACTCGACCTAGGCGCACTTGGTTTTGAGGGCGTCGATCCTGCCGCAACGGGTCTTCCGGCCTACCACCCAGCGGTGTTGCTGAAAATCTATATCTACGGCTACCTCAATCGGATTCAGTCAAGCCGCCGGCTTGAGCGAGAGGCCGAGCGCAACGTCGAGTTGATGTGGCTAACGGGGCGTTTGGCTCCGGACTTCAAAACCATTGCCGACTTTCGCAAAGACAACGGCAAAGCCATTCGCAGCGTATGCCACCAGTTCGTAGTGCTTTGCCGCAACCTCAACCTCTTCTCTCAGTCGATCATCGCCATCGACGGCAGCAAATTCAAAGCCGTCAACAACCGTGACCGTAACTTCACCCAGGGAAAAGTGAAGGCACGCATGCAGCAGATCGAGCAGAGCATTAATCGATATTTGGCGGCGATGGATTCGGCGGATCGGGCAACGCCCGAAGTGGCCGAGGCTAAAGCAGAGCGGCTTAAAGAAAAGATCGAAACACTGAAAAAGCAGATGCAAAAACTCAAGGAAATCGAGGCGCAGCTCCACGAAAGTCCAGACTAGCAGATTTCCCTCACAGATCCTGATGCACGCTCAATGGCCACGAGCGGCCGAGGCACAGGAACGGTCGGCTACAACGTACAAACAGCGGTCGACGACAAACACCATCTGATCGTTGCCCATGAGGTGACCAACGTTGGTAATGATCGTGGGCAACTGAGCAATATGGCGAGCCAGGCGCGTGAAGAAATCGAGGCTGAGTCGCTAACAGTGGTGGCCGGCCGAGGCTATTACAAAGGTCTCGAAATCCTTGCTTGCGAGCAAGCCGGCATCACTACTTTCGTGCCGAAACCCCTGACATCAGGCAGCAAAGCCGAAGGCCGATTTGGTAAGCAGGACTTCATCTATCTTGCGGCGTCGGACGAGTATCGATGCCCTGCGGGGCAGTTACTAACCAGACGGCATTCGTCGATGGAAGACGGCATGTTATTGCATTGTTACTACTTCTCGGGCTGCCAGTCGTGCTCAATGCAAAAGCAATGTACGACGGGTAAGGAGCGCCGTGTGACGCGCTGGGAACATGAGGCTGTAGTCGACGCGATGCAGGATCGGCTAGAACATGATCCGGCGATGATGAGGGTTCGTCGACAGACTGTTGAACATCCTTTCGGAACGCTCAAGTACTGGATGGGAAGTACCCACTTCCTGACCAAAACCCTGCCGAGGGTGAGCACTGAGATGAGCCTTCATGTGCTCGCCTACAACCTCAAACGAATGATGAGCATCTTCGGCATCGCAGAACTACTTGAGGCGATCAGGGCGTGAACTCAGCCGCTTGGCAAGCCAGTTAGAAGCCGTTTGGGCCGCTGACGCGGCCCAAACGGCATTACTAACGTCTATGTCCCTGACTAAGCTAATTCGCGCTTCCGCCCGCTGATTCCATAGGCAACCCTCGCGACTCTCAGTTTTCGAGGTATTTAGCGCGTTTTCACACAGCCTGGGTCGTTCTCTGCCGGTCATGCCCACGCATGCATGATGGTCAAATCCGATGCAAATGATTGGTCAGGTCGAATGCAAATGGGTGGGCAAGTCTGTGCAATTACGCATTTGACTCAAGAGCGATCTGCTGCACATTTGCAGCAATGGCGTTGTAGCGTTCGAGCAGAGCCTTGTCTCGCTTGGTCTGAACCTCCAGAAATCCCTCGATTTTCGCCGACACAGATTGGACCCGAGCATCCATCCTTGCCTCAATGGTCTCGATCCTGGCGTTGAATTCTTCACGGCTGAAAGCGCTCATGGCTTGAGTGTCGGGATCTGTGTTCGATGTGTTGATACGTTGATATTGCTCAAATTCCCTGGCTTTCAATCCGATCCCCTTCCTTGGGTGACCGATACCTTTCCTGGCTCATCTCTCAAAAAGCGAGTGTTGTATCACCGCGAGCTGCAACAACCATGGAGCCCCTCCCCAACACCCACAAGCCAGCGAATTCTGCTCTGGGTGTAGGCCGTTTCGTCAGGCTACGTAGCTTCTCCAAAGCCACTCAGCGCTCACTCATTCTCCCGCGCAAACGCTTCGACAATCTGCTCGATCACGGCCCTTACCCGCGCCGTATGGCGCAAGTCTGCGTGGGTCACCAGCCACACTTCATAGGGTTGTGGGCGATTGCGCGCCGGCCAGAGGTTGACGAGGCCATCACGTTCGCCCATGTAAACAGGGATTTCTCCTACACCCAGGCTCGCCGCAATCGAGCGACGCACCAACAAGCTGGAACTCAGGCTGGCGACGATTCGCCCGCGATGCAACGGCTCGCAGACCAGTGTCATGTCCTTGTTACCCTTTAGATAGGGTTCGTAAACCACCAGGTCATGCCCCTCAAACGCCTTACCCTGCTGAGGGATACCCTTGGCGTCGATATACGCCTGTGACGCAAACAATCCCACCGGCCAGCGGGCAATCCGCCGAGCGATCAGGTCTGGATTGTCGGGACGGGTGTTGCGCACGGCGATATCCGCCTCGCGTTTGGCCAAGCTGAGGATCTGCGTGGAAGCATCCAGTTGCACGCGCACGTCCGGGTGCTGTTCGTGCAGTCGGGCGATGGCCGGGATCAGGAAATCGATGGCCAGCGAATCGGTGGTGCTGACGCGCACGTTGCCGGTCAGGCGATCGTCCAGGCCCTGAATCTGCCGCTCCAGCTCCAGCGCCGAGTGCTCCATTTTTTCGACGCTTTTAAGCGCCGCTTCGCCGACCGCTGTCAACGCGTAACCGTCGGAGGTGCGCAAAAACAACGTCGCACTCAGCGACTTTTCCAACGCCGTGATCCGTCGTCCGACAGTCGCCTGATCCACGCCCAGTACCCGCGCCGCGCCGCGTAACGTCGACTCCCTGCATACCGCGAGAAATACCCGCGCATCGTCCCAATTCATCTTGCCTCCTGATGATGCAGATATGCATCAATACGTTGCCAACTCGCTGCACCAGCGCAGCAACAATAGCCGATATGCTGAGCGCCATATACCTCTCAGGATCGCTCCCATGCGTACATCATCCTCAGCGTTACCGATCTTCGCCGGACTCTGCGCCAGCCTGGTCGGCATCGGCCTGGCGCGCTTCGCCTACACACCGTTGATTCCCTCGCTGATTCAGGCGCAGTGGTTTTCTGCCAACGACGTGGTCTATCTCGGCGCGGCCAATCTGGTCGGTTACCTGATCGGCGCCCTGCTCGGCCGGCCGATAGCTAGGCAACTTGGCAATAAAAACGCCCTGCGCCTGATGATGCTGCTGGTCACCGCCGCGTTTTTTGCCTGTGCGTTTCCGTTGTCGGTGGGCTGGTTCTTTGGCTGGCGTTTGCTGTCAGGGATTACCGGTGGCGCGATCATGGTGCTGGTGGCCGCGACCGTCCTGCCCCATGTGCCGGCGTCCCGTAAAGGGCTGGCCAGCGGCGCAATCTTCCTCGGTATCGGCCTGGGGATTGCCGGTTCCGGGACAATCGTGCCGCCGCTGCTGAGCCTGGGCCTGCAGGCCACCTGGTTGGGGCTGGGCGGTTTGTCGTTGTTGCTGACCGCACTGAGCTGGTTTGGCTGGCCCGCTGATTTACCGCATGCGATTGCGACTCACGAGGTTGTGCCGGTTGAGCCAACACCTCCCGCCGTCTATTTGCTGTTCGGCCAATATGCGTTCATGGCCGCAGGTTTGGTGCCGGCCATGGTTTTTCTGGTGGATTACGTGGCTCGCGGGCTCGGTGCCGGGGCGCATATGGGTGCACGGGTGTGGGTCATGTATGGCCTGGGCGCGATTGTCGGGCCGGTGAGTTATGGTTTTCTCGCTGATCGACTTGGCGCGCGGACAGGCATCCGGCTGGTATTGATGGTGCAGGTGATTGCGCTGGGGCTGCTGGCGTTTTCCCACACCTTCATGGCCCTGGCCGTGCTGGCGGTGATTATCGGCTCATTCCCACCCGGTATCGTGCCACTGGCCTTGGCCCGTGTGCATGAACTGGTGCCGGATCATCATCGCCAGCAAATCGCCTGGAGCCGCGCCACCGTATCGTTTGCCACGTTCCAGGCGCTGGCCGGGTTTGCCTATTCGGCGTTGTTCAATGCCACAGGTGGCCATCACGCCTGGCTTTTCATGATCGCCGCGGGCGCGATCACGGTGGCAATTTTGCTGGAGCATGCCCCGAAATGGCTACCCTCTTCGCCTAAACCGCGGTTCTGTGAAAATTGAACGGAATCATTACCGGCAGGCCGCGCTCCCATCTATAGAACCTCTGGCAACAGGAATCCAAATGTCCTTACCCAACGAAATGACTCGCATCGAAATCACTGAACCCGGTGGCCCCGATGTTCTGCAAGCCAAACACGTACCGTTGCCGGTCGCCGCTGAGGGTGAAGTGCTGATCCGCGTTCACGCCGCCGGCATCAACCGACCAGACGCCTTGCAACGCGCCGGCAAATACCCGATGAAGCCCGGAATGAACCCGATTCCCGGTCTTGAAGTAGCCGGCGAAGTGGTCGCGCTCGGGGCCGGTGTCAGCCAGTTTGAGCTTGGCGACAGCGTTTGCGCGCTGACCAATGGCGGCGGTTATGCCGAATATTGCGCAGTACCGGCCGGCCAGACCCTGCCAATCCCCGCCGGGATTGATTGGGTGCAGGCCGCCGCGATCCCGGAAACCTTTTTTACCGTGTGGGCCAACCTGTTCGGCCTAGGTGGTGCCAGCAGCGGGCAACGTGCGCTGATTCACGGTGGCACCAGCGGTATCGGCACCACCGCGCTGATGCTGTGTCGTGAGTTCGGCATTGAGGCGTTTGCCACGGCCGGTAGCGCCGAGAAATGCGCAGTGATCCGTAAGCTGGGCGGTCAGGCAATCAACTATCGCGAAGAGAATTTCGCTGACGTCATCGCCGAGAAAACTGCCGGTCAAGGCGTGAATATCGTTCTCGACATCATGGGCGCCTCCTACCTCAACGCAAACATCAGCGCCCTGGCGATGGATGGACGAGTGGTGATGCTCGGTTTCCTTGGCGGCGCCCGGGCCAATGACATTGACCTACTGGCAATCCTCGGCAAACGCGCCGTTGTAACGGGTTCTCTGCTGCGCGCACGCACCGCTGCCGAGAAAGCCGCGATCGCCGATCAACTGCGCGAACACGTATGGCCGGTGCTGGCCGACGGACGCTGTCTGCCGATGGTCGACAAGGTCTACTCACTGACCGACGCGGCCAAAGCCCATGCCCACATGGAAGCCGGCGATCACATCGGCAAAATCGTGCTTCGCGTGGACTGAGCCGCCGCAGCATTTTGTAATCGTTGCACACGGGCGATGGTCGAAAATGTCGTGCACAGACCGAGGCATCTGGTAAAAAGCGTTCTTTGTCTGCGCAGTGGTGAACCGTTTAATGTTCCTTTCCTTCATGACCCGCCTGCGACGTCGCCGCTTGGCATTCGCCTGCATGGCCGCGCTTATTATCGGCGTGCCGGCGAGTTGTGCCGTGCTGGAACATACCGAGCGCAAACTGCTGTTTCGCATCGAACCGGGCACGGCGGGTTGGTATCACGGCTTGCCCGGCAGCGTGCAGGAACTCGATCTGCAACCCAAACGTTTCAAGGCCGGGCAAAACATTCATGCCTGGTGGTGGCCTGCAGAACGCAAGAATGCCCCGGCCATCCTCTATCTGCATGGCGTGCGCTGGAACCTCACCGGGCAATTGTTCCGCATCGAGCAACTGCGCGCAGCGGGCTATTCGGTGCTGGCCATTGATTACCGTGGGTTCGGCAAGAGCAAGGGTGATCTGCCGTCCGAAAGCAGTGTTTATGAAGATGCGCGAGTGGCGTGGGAGCATTTCAAGCTGTTGCAACCGGATCCGAACAAACGCCTGATCTACGGTCACTCCCTCGGCGGTGCCGTGGCGATCGACCTGGCAGCCGAACTCGGGCAGGACGCCGCCCGCGATCACACGCCACTGCCCGTGCGCGGACTGGTGATCGAGTCCACGTTCACCTCTCTGGCGGATGTCGCCGCGGCGGTGGCCAACACCTCGCTGCCGGTGCGCTGGCTGCTGTCGCAGAAGTTCGATTCCATCGACAAGATCGCCGAGATTCATATGCCGCTGCTGGTGGTGCATGGCTTGGCCGATGCCTTAGTCCCCCCGCGTTTCAGCGAACAACTGTTCAACGCGGCACAGCAACCCAAACGCTTGCTGCTGGTGCCTGGAGCGACGCACAACAACAGCATGGCGTTGGGCGGGCAACATTATCGCAAGGCTATTGATGCGTTGATGCAAACCCAGCCCGCCCCTCGTATCGCCGGCCCCGCGACTGTGCGCAGCGCACGGGACACCTAACGATAACCACGCGCCTGTAAATCGAACAGTTGCGCGTAATGCCCGGCCGCGGCGATAAGCGCACCGTGGCCACCCTGTTCCAGAATCTTTCCTTGTTGCAGCACGATGATGTGATCGGCATTGCGCACGCTGGAAAAACGATGGGAAATCAGTAAGGTCATGCGCCCTGCCGTGTGCTGGCTGAAATGCTCAAACACCGCGGCTTCCGCCGCCGGGTCCAGGGCCGAGGTTGGCTCATCGAGGATCAGGATGTCGGCATCACGGCGCATATACGCCCGGGACAACGCAATCTTCTGCCATTGCCCGCCGGACAACTCCTGGCCACCGGCAAACCAGCGCCCCAACTGCGTGGCATAACCACGGTCGAGCCCTTCGATGAATGGCGCCGCCATCCCTTCGGCAGCGGCCTCCTTCCAGCGTTGTTGGTCGTTGAACGCCAGCGTATCGCCGACGCCGATGTTTTCCCCGACGCTGAACTGGTAGCGGATGTAATCCTGGAAAATCACGCCAATGCGACGGCGTAACGCGGTTTCCTGCCAATCCTGCAAATCGCTGCCATCGAGCAGAATGCGTCCTTGATCGGGACGGTATAGGCGGGTTAATAACTTGATCAGCGTGGTCTTGCCGGAACCGTTTTCCCCCACCAACGCCAGGCTGTTGCCCGGCACCAGATGCAGGTCAATGCTTTGCAGTGCCGGACGGCTGGCCCCCGGGTAACAGAAACCGACGTTTTCGAAACGCAGACCATCGCCCGGTTGCGCGCCGACGGTCAGGTGACCGGTATCGGCCAGCACCGGTTCAGCGAGGTATTGATAAAGACTCGTCAGGTACAGGCCGTCTTCGTACAGACCACTGATCGCGCTCAGGCTACTGCTCACAGCGCTCTGACCTTGCTTGAACAGCACCAGATACATGGTCATCTGGCCCAGACTGATGTCGCCCTGCACGGCATCGATCACCACCCAGGCGTAGGCCACGTAGAACGCCGCGGTGCCAAGCAATCCAAGACCGAAACCCCAGCCATCACGACGCAGCGTCAAGCGCCGGTCTTCGGCATAGAGTCTGGCGAACGTGTCGCGGTAGCGTTGCAGCAACAGCGGTGCGAAGCCGAACAGTTTGACCTCTTTGATATAGGCCTCGTGGGAAAGAAGCGTCTCGATGTAACTCTGCTGTCGACTCTCCGGCGCGCGACGGGTAAACAGGCGAAACGCATCACCGGAGAAATGCGCCTCGGCGAAAAACACCGGTAGCGCCCCGGCCACCAACAGCACCAAGGCCCACGGCGAAAAGTGCACCAGCAGCACGCCGAAGCTGATCAGCATGATCAGGTTCTGGATCAATCCCAGCGACTTCATGACCAACGCCAATGGCCGCGTCGAGGCTTCGCGGCGCACCCGCACCAGCTTGTCGTAGAACTCGGAGTTCTCGAACTGCACCAGTGAGAGGGTCTGCGCCTTCTCCAGAATCATCGTGTTGACCTTCTGGCCCAACTGCACCCGCAACAGCGACTGCTGCACCGACAGCGCCCGCTGTGTGCCGGACAACAACGCCAATACCCCCGCCTCCATCAGCACATATCGCAACACCGGCCACAGCGGCGCACTGCCGTGCTGCGCGTGCAGTTGCATCGCCGCGACCACGGCATCGACAATGCGCTGGCCCAACCACGCCGCCAGTGCCGGCAGCATCCCGGCAATCAGCGTCGCCAGCACCAGCCCCAGAAACAAACCTCGCGACGTCCCCCAGACCAACCGCAACGCACGCTGCGCTTGGTCGAACAAGGAAGTGACGCGGGAAAATGAAGGCATAGGACGTTGAACCCGGCAGGTGATGACAGTGCGCCATGGTACTCCAGCGCAACGATTGAAATTCATAGTGTGCGAATTCCTCGGCATACTGGCGTGCGCCAAACACCACGAAAAGGACTCAACGTGTTATCTCGCCCCAATGCCCTTTGGCTCTATTACCCTATCTGCTGGCTCGCGGCTCTGACGCTGCTGCTGCACAGCGCTTTTTATGACTGGAATCTGATGACACCGATCGATGTCGGTGGCACCTTCATGGGCGGCATGGGCGGGCAAATGTTTGTCAGTGCCTGGGTTCTGACCACAGTGGTTTTGTTGATAAGCCTGCTAGTGCGCTTGCCTGGATCGATCCATGCCTGCATCGCCGCAGGGCTTTTGCCACTTGGCATGGGCGCCTGGTGGCTAGTCAACTATCCAGACGATGCAGAACAACGGATCTACAGCATCAGCCCCCATGAAATCGGCAGCGCAATGTTGATCGGCGCAGGCTTGATGCTGTTCGGTCTTTTTTTGCGCTCAAGACTCAAGAAAAGCCACAGCAGCGGCCAGCCGTCCCGCTTCGCAATGATCGGCAGGTCTGTGGTGGCGGTTCTCATAGCCGTTGTTTTTATCGGCGCGCCGATCAAAATTGCCACGCACCTTGAGCTACCCCATTGCGCGTTCAGCAAGGAGGGTCAGCAATTGACCATATGCCTGGGTGACGACGAGCACGTCATCGTCGACTGAGTCGGGACTTGCCCGGGTCTTTTCATTTGAAAAACATCGGGAGAAACCCGCTCGATCCCGACGTCAAAACCTCTGCTATGTTTTAACCGCCCATCGTGGAACACGCTGTACAACCACTACTCCACGCCTGACTGCCAGGAACAAAGACATGAAAATCAACCCGTACCTGATCTTCAACGGCGACTGCCGAGAAGCCTTCACTTTTTATCAGCAAGCCCTGAGCGGCGAACTGGAGGCGATGACCTCTTTCGGTGAATCCCCCGCTGCGGAGCACGTTGCAGAAGAACATCGGCACCTGATCATCCACACCTGCCTGAAAGTCGGCGATCAGATGATCATGGCTTCGGACACCACGCCCGACCGCCCGACTCAGGGCATGAGTGGCTGTTCAATTTCCCTGAACGTCGACAGCATTGCCGAAGCCGAGCGGATATTTAACGCGCTGGCCAAGGACGGTCGCGTCGACATGCCGCTGGAAGCGACCTTCTGGGCCGCACGATTTGGCATGTTGGTGGATCGCTTTGGCGTGTCATGGATGGTCAATTGCGATAGCGATAAGTGAGTCTGCGTTTTCCACACCCATGAAAAAGCCCAACCGTTAAGGGTTGGGCTTTTGGCTTAACGCTGTGCCAGTTCATGCCGCACGCATTGTTCATAGTAGGTTTGCTTGATCGCCGCGGGTCTGAGCCGCGAGCTGCTGTTGTAGGTTTGCTCGGTGATGCCCATGGCGGTCATGCGCATCCATGGCTGCTGGAACTTGCGGGCCTGCAAGCGCTTGCGTGCACCGTACAGGGAGATTCCGGACAGTTTCGATTGCTGCGCACCGGCGGCGATATCGGCACCCCAGGTGCAGGCAAAGCGATGGTTTTTGCTCAATGCCCTTGCCTGAACCCCCGCGGCAAAGACAGCCAGGGAAAGCGTTGCAACGGTGATGACAATCGTCCGCATGTGGCCAACCTAACCTTTTGAAAAAAAGCGAGTTTGCCGTTCAAAGTGCAATCAGGGGGCCAGCAATTTGCCGCTTTTACCGATTTTTCTACTGCCTTGCTGGACTGATCAGCACAACGGTCGACTCACCGACAGCCCTCATGATGCGTGGCAAACACCCTGGCTGAAAATAATGGGGATGTGGTGAAGCGAGAGCCAGAACAGGCCCTCGCTGTTTGCCGTCAAAGTCAGCGCTTGAGTTTGCGCTTGTTGCGGTATTGGTCGATGACCACCGCGACCACGATGATCAAGCCTTTGATGATGTCCTGAATATAGGCATCGACCCCGACGAACGTGAATCCACTGGCCATCACTCCAAGAATCAATGCACCGATGACGGTGCCGGTGATGCGCCCCACCCCGCCCGCCAGGCTGGTTCCGCCAATGACCGCTGCGGCAATGGCATCCAGCTCATAGGACATGCCCATCCCCGCCTGCCCGGTGGCGGCGCGGGCCGAAGCCACCACGCCCGCCAATCCTGCCAGCAACCCGGCGATGCTGTAGACGATGACCAGATGGCGTTTGACGTTAATACCGGACGTACGCGCCGCCTGCATGTTGCCGCCGATGGCGTAGGTGTATTTGCCGTACTTGGTGTAGCGCAGTGCGATGTGGAAAATCACCGCGACCACCAGAAAGATGATCACCGGCATCGCGCCGTTACCGATGGCCGTGTAGGAGTCCGACAGCATGCTGATCGGCTGGCCTTCGGTGTAGTAACGCGCCAGGCCACGGGCCGAGACCATCATGCCCAAGGTGGCAATGAACGGTGGAATTCCGGTGATGGCGATGATGCTGCCATTGATTGCCCCCGCCAACAGCCCGACGCCGAGCCCGACAATCACCGGAATCCACACCGGCAAGTCGGTCAGCGACGGGAATACCGCCCGAGAGAAATCCGAGGTCTGTGCCAGGCTGGCCGCAATCATCGCCGATAAGGCCAGCACCGATCCCGACGACAGGTCGATGCCGGTGGTGATGATCACCTGGGTTACGCCAATCGCCAGCAGGCCGATGATCGACACTTGCAGAATCATCAGCACCAAACGCTGGGAGTTCATCAGGAAGCTCTGGTCGCGCACGATCCAGCCGAACACTTCGAACACCAGGCCGATACCAATCAGCACCAGGAAGATGCTCAGCTCGGTCGGAAAGCGCCGGCGATTCTTGGCCGGCGCCGCTGCCGGTTTGTTTTCCAGTATCGCGTTCATAACTACTCACCCTTCTATCGCGTCGACGACGCTGGCCGTGCCAGCGTCAGCATTCATTAGTGAACGGCGGACATGCCCGAGGCCAGTTGCATCACTCGCTCCTGAGTCGCTTCGCGGCGGTCGAGGGTGCCCATCAGGTCGCCCTCGTGCATGACCATCACGCGGTCGCTCATGCCGAGCACTTCCGGCAGTTCCGAAGAAATCATGATCACCGCCATGCCTTCGCTGGCGAGATAGGCGATAAGCCGGTAAATCTCGGCCTTGGCGCCGACATCGATACCGCGGGTCGGCTCGTCGAGAATCAGGATGCGCGGATTGGTCATCAGCCACCGCGCCAACAGGGCTTTCTGCTGATTACCACCGGACAAGGTATCGATGCACTGCTCCAGTGACGGGGTTTTCACCCGTAGCTTCTTGCACATGTCTTCGCACAAGGCGCGCAGGGCTTTTTGCTGGATAAATCCGCGGCCGGCGTAATGCGGCAGTACTGCCATTTCCATGTTTTCCAGTACTGACAGGCACGGGAACAGACCGCTGAGCTTGCGATCCTCGGTCAACAGCGCGAAGCCCTTCTCGATTGCCATGTGGGGGTCGCTGATGCGCACCACTTCGCCATCGAGACGAATCTCGCCACTGTCGCTTGGGGTAATGCCGAAAATCGCTTCGGCAACGTTGGTCCGCCCCGAGCCCATCAGCCCGGCGATGCCGAGGATCTCGCCGGCGTGCAGGTCGAAGGAAACATCCTTGAAAATGCCGTCCAGTTTAAGGTCGCGCACCGACAGCAACAGATCGCCGATCGGCTTTTCGCGTACCGGGAACAACTGGCTCAACTCGCGACCGACCATCATCGAAATCAGGCTATCGCTGTCCATGCTGTCGGCCCGTTGCAGGCCTATGTAGGCGCCATCGCGGAACACCGCCACTTCATCGGCGATAGCGAACACTTCGTTCATTTTGTGGGTGATGTAGATAATGCCTTTGCCCTGGCTTTTCAGGTCGGCAATGATCGAAAAGAGGTGGGCAACTTCCTTGTCGGTGATGGCCGAGGTCGGTTCGTCCATGATCAAGATGTCGGAATCGTAGGACACCGCTTTGGCGATCTCGACCATCTGCCGTTCGGCGATGCTCAGGTTGCCGACCTGCTCTTGCGGATCGAGATTGATCCGCAAGCGTTCGAGCAATTTCGCCGTGCAGCGGTGCATTTCCCGGTGATCGACCATGCGAAAGCCGTTGAGCTGCTCACGGCCGATCCAGATATTTTCGGCGATGCTCATGTGCGGCATCAGGTTGAGTTCCTGGTGGATCATCGCGATCCCGGCCTGAAGCGCTGACAGTGGTGTTTGGAAGACCACCGGCTTGCCCCTCAGGCGCAGTTCACCGGCGTCCGGCTGATAGATGCCGGCAATGATTTTCATCAGGGTGGATTTGCCAGCGCCGTTTTCACCCATCAGGGCCAGCACAGAACCTGGGCGTACCCGAAGCTGCACATCGGCCAAGGCAACCACACCGGGAAATCCCTTGCTGACGTTGACGATCTCCAGCAGGTACGGCTCATCGGCAGGTGTTGCAGTTGGCTGGATACCCACTAACGGGGTGCTCGAAGCAGTCGCTGAAGCGAACATGATCAGGTACTCCATCAGCAAGGTCGCGGTGGCAACCTTGCGTATTTATTGTTGTTATTGAACGGACGGGCTATTTGAACGTGTCGACGTTTTGCGGGGTGATCAAGCGGTATGGCACCCACACGGACTGTTCAACCGGCTCGTTTTTGGCCATTTTCACGGCGGTGTCGATCGAACCGTCGGCCTGTCCCTTGGCGTCCTGAAACACCGAGACGGCCAAGGCGCCCTTCTTCACTGCGTTCAAGCCGTCCGGCGTACCGTCGACACCGGCAATCAGCACGCTACCCTTTTTGACGCCTGCCTGTTGCAGGGCCATGGCCGCGCCAATCGCCATCTCATCGTTGTTGGACACGACCGCGTCAAACTTGCGGCCCTGGGTCAGCCAGTCGTTGACCAGGGTCATGCCTTTATCCCGCGACCAGATACCTGTCTGCTCTTGCTCGATCTTGATGTCCGGGTATTTGGCCAAAACTTCTTTGACGCCCTTGGTGCGGTTAGTGGTGGAGTTGTTCGCGAGGTCGCCGAGCAGAATCACGATGTTGCCCTTGCCGCCCATTTTGTCGGCCAGGTACTGCATCTGCATTTCACCGGCCTCCAGATCGTTGGAGGCGACCGTGACGACACCTTTGGGCAGCTTCAGGTCATCGGGGCGGCGGTTGACGTAGACCAGCGGGATACCGGCCTTGACGGCGGCTTCGGTGATTTTACGGGTGGCGGCGGTATCCACCGGATTGACCACGATGGCATCGACCTTCTGGCTGATGAAGTTTTCGACCTGACTCAATTGCTTGACCACGTCGCTGCGGGCGTCTTCGAATTGCAGCTCTACGCCATCGGGGTAGGACTTGGCTTTCGTGTCCATGGATTCGCGCAGGTAGGTCAGCCAGGTGTCATCGAATTGGGACATGCTGACGCCGATCTTCATATCGGCGAGCGCCGCGCCACTGGCGAACATCAGCGACAAGGCAAGTGAGGCAAAGCGGATCTTGGTCTTCATGAAAAGTCTTTCTCCACATTCTTGTTGGTTTTATGGATGAGGCGTGACGATTTCAGTAAGCAGGCAAGCGGGAAAAGGGTTTAAACAGGTGGCGAGGCAGGTCGCTGAAAACGACTTTATTGGAAAATAATTTCCATATCAACTCATTTTAGAATTTTATTCTGATTTGATTCCATAGCTCTCTAACAGGCTCAATTCCACCACTTGATGCCGCTCGGCGCTCAGTCGCGCAGCGTCCAGCACGCGGGTGGTCGCCAGTGCATCACGGGCGTCCACAGGCAGTGGGCCACCGCTCTGCAACGCGGTTTGTAGCTGTAAATAGAACTGATTCCAGCAACCGCGCTCGGAGGGCACCCGTTCGCGCACCTCGCCCTGTTCGAACCAGCCCCAGCGGCGATGTTCTTCCACACCCCAGCGCTCACCTTCGGATTTCGGCGAGAGCCCGGCGAGTGCCGAGGCTTCTTGCCCGTCCAGACCATCGACGCTGTAACAACCGTGGGTGCCGGTCACCCGAAAGCGCGGGCCGGGGGTGTTTTGCAGGCAACTGCCGCCCAGGTGTGAGGTCACGCCACTGACATGGGTCAGGGCCATAAAGAAGCCGTTATCGAAGACCTGGCCTTTTTCCAGGTAATCCAGTTCGGCGTAAACCCGTGTCACCGGACCAAACAACAGCAACGCCTGATCGACCAGATGGCTGCCCAAGTCGCGAAGAAAACCACCACCACTGCCGTTGTTCACCGCCAGTGGTGAGTAACGTTCGATCCGCGATTGGAAACGGGTGACTTGGCCCAACGCACCGGATTCGATGAGTTTGCGCACGGTCAGGAAGTCCGAGTCCCAGCGACGGTTCTGATAGACGCTGAGCGGCACGCCTTGGCGCTCGGCCATGGTAATCAGGGTTTGCGCTTGCTGCGCATCAGCGGCAAACGGTTTGTCGCTGACCACCGCCACTCCGTGTTCGATGCCATCAAGCACCAACGCCGGACGGCCCTTGAGCGGCGTGGACACCACCAGCACATCGATCCCGGCCTCCACCAGTTGGCCGATGCTGTCGAACGCTGGCACCCCTGGGTGTTCTGCCGCCAGCAACTGTCGGCGTTCCGGTGAACGGGTGACCACACCCACGAACGTCGCCGCCGGCAAACTGCTGATCAGCGGAGCATGGAAAAACCGGCCGCCATGGCCGTAACCGACAAGTCCGATCCGCATGTGTGCATTCCTTCTTATTGTTATGTAACCGCTCACTGGACACACGCCGTCCTTGTGGCAGCGGGTTTGCTCGCGAAGGCGGCGGACACGTCAATATTGATGTCGGCTGACACAGCGCTTTCGCCAGCAAGCCCGCTCCCACAGGCGATCATCGTTAGCCGTAGAAATGTGGGCGGTCTGGCAGACCGACTTTGACGATCGCCCCGCTGCTCTGCGCCTCGATGCACGCGTCTGCGGCGACGGCAGCGGCGAAGCCATCCCACGCTGACGGGCCACCCACCTGCCCGGCGCGCACGCCATCGATGAATGCCTGCAACTCAACGTCATACGCCGCGATAAACCGATCCTTCCAGTCCATCAGAATCGCGTTGGACAACTTCGCCCCGCTGCGCAACTGCACCTGGGACGGCTCGGGCAACCTGGCGATGCCGGTCTCCCCCACCACTTCGCACTGGATGTCGTAGCCGTATTGGCAGTTGACGAACACTTCCACGTCGATGCGCGTGCCCTTGGCGGTTTCCAGCAGCACGATCTGCGGGTCTCTCAAATGCGCGAGGGCCTTGCTGCTCTTGCGCGGGAACACCACCTGCACCGACACGTAATCGTCGTCGAGCAACCAGCGCAACACGTCCAGTTCATGGATCAGGGTGTCGGTGATCGCCATGTCGGTCTTGTAGTTTTCACCCACGCTCGGGTTGCGATGCGCGCAGTGCAACATCAAGGGCTCACCAATCTGACCGCTGTCGATCACGGCTTTGAGTGCCCGATAACCTTCGTCATAGGGGCGCATGAAACCGACCTGTACCAGGCGTTTACCGTGGGCCACTTCGGCCTCGACGATGTTGCGGCAACCTTGAGCGGTGACCGCCAGCGGCTTCTCGCAGAACACCGGTTTACCCGCCGCAATCGCCGCCAGCACGAACGCTTCATGGCTCGGGCCCCAAGAGGTGACGAGGATTGCTTCGACCTCCGGTGCCTTGATCAGCGCATGGCCGTCGGGATAGACCTCAGCGGTCAGTTTCAAGTCGGAAACGACCTTCGCGGCTTGCTGCAAATTGATGTCGGTTACAGCAACGACCTGGCTATTGAGCAGGGTCTGGCTGCAACGACGGATATGGTCCTGGCCGATCGCCCCGGTACCGATGACGCCGATCCGCAGTGAATGAGAGAGCAATGACATGAAGATTCTCCGGTGAAAATTTGTTGTGGTATCAGGGGCAATCAGTACTGACGGGCCTTGGCCAGTCGTTCATTCAGGGTCTTGGCCACCGCATCGGTGCGGGCGCTGGTGGAGACTTGCGCCACGCCGACCCGCCACCACGAGAGGTATTTGTGAATCATGGTTTTGGGTAGAACCTTGATATCGATCAGCGTCGACACCGTCTGCAAACGCGCATCGGCCAATGCGCTTCGCAGCTCTTCGACCGTGCTCACTTTGTAGGTCTTGCAACCATAAGCCGCCGCGCTCATGGCGAAATCCACCGGCACGAAACCGCCGTCGAGCTTGCCGGTTTGCGGGTTGCGGAACCGCAACTCAGTGCCGAAGCTGTCCATGCCGTGTTCCATCTGCAGGTTGTTGATGCAACCGAAAGTCATGTTGTCGAACAGCACCACGTTGATCTTGCGGCGCTCCTGGATCGAGGTCGCCAGTTCGGAATGCAGCATCATGTAAGAGCCGTCACCGACCAGCGCATAGACCTCGCGCTCAGGCTCGGCAAGTTTCACGCCCAGTGCGGCATTGACCTCGTAACCCATGCAGGAATAGCCGTACTCGACGTGATAAGTGTTCACGCCCTTGCTGCGCCAACTGCGCTGCAAGTCACCGGGCAGGCTGCCGGCGGCGGCGACGATCACCGCGTCATCGGCCAGGGTTTCATTGAGCACGCCAAGCACACGGCTCTGGGTCAGGCAGGAGCCGGTCAGCTCGATGAATTCGCGCAGCACCGCCGGGTCCATGTGATCGTTGATTTCCGGGATAAAGTCCTGGCTCTGGTATTCGACCTGATAGAGACGGTCGACTTCCTCGTCCAGTTGCACCTTGGCCTGTCGCGGTTGATCGCCCCACGCAGAACGGTAATCGCCCAAGGCTTGAGCCAGGGCTTGCAAGCCAACTTTGGCGTCCGCCAGCAGTTGCACGCCGTCGAGCTTCAGGGCATCACAAGGACTGATGTTGAGGTTGAGAAATTGCACGTCCGGATGCTGAAACAGGGATTTCGAGGCGGTGGTGAAATCGCTGTAGCGGGTGCCGACACCGATGATCAGGTCCGCGTCTTTGGCCAGCAAGTTCGCCGCCAGACAGCCGGTTTCACCGATCCCGCCAACGTTCAGCGGGTGACTGGACACCACCGCACTCTTGCCGGCCTGGGTTTCGGCGAAGGGAATGTCGAAGCGCTCGGCCAACGCCTGCAAGGCGCCATTGGCACCCGAGTATTTGACCCCGCCACCGCAAATGATCAGCGGCTTGCGCTTGCCTTTGAACAGCGCCAGCGCATCACCGAGCATCGCCTCGGTCGCCGGACGACGCTCGATGCGGTGCACGCGTTTTTGCAGGAAGTAATCGGGATAGTCGTAGGCCTCGGCCTGCACGTCTTGCGGCAAGGCCAGGGTCACTGCGCCGGTTTCGGCAGGATCGGTCAGCACACGCATGGCGTGGATCGCCGCCGTCATGAGTTGTTCGGGGCGGTTGATGCGGTCCCAGTATTTGCTCACGGCCTTGAACGCATCGTTGGTGCTGATGCTCAGGTCGTGGAACTGCTCGATCTGTTGCAACACCGGGTCCGGCTGGCGGCAGGCATACACGTCGCCGGGCAACAACAGCAAGGGAATGCGGTTGGCCGTCGCCGTCGCCGCGGCGGTCAGCATGTTGGCTGCACCAGGGCCTACCGATGAAGAGCAAGCGTAGATCTTGCGCCGCTGGTGCTGCTTGGCAAAACCGATGGCCGCGTGGGCCATGCCTTGCTCATTGCGCCCCTGATGGACGATCAGGTCGCCGCTGTCCTGCTCCAGCGCCTGGCCCAGACCCAGCACGTTGCCGTGGCCGAAAATGGTAAAGATCCCGGCCACGAACTTGCTTTGGACCCCATCGACCTCGATGTACTGGTTATCGAGGAATTTCACCAGGGCCTGGGCCATGGTCAGTCTTGTTGTGTTCATCGCCGCACCTTTTATGAAGGCAAATCCAATCTAATGGGGGATTTCCATTAACCTTGAGTTCTTTGCAGGTGATCCATGCTCGCGCCGATCGCCTGCTGGATATCCGCCAGACCATGGACGCTGTCGGCAAAAGGCTCGAACGACAGGTAGCCGCTGTAACCACTGCTGAGCAAGGTGTCGACTTGCGCCGCGTTGCCAAGGATGTCGCCCTCGCCCACCAGCACCCGGTGGCCGTCGCGAATGGACGCCAAAGGCGCCTCGGCATCCTCGACACCGGAGATGTGCACCAGTCCGGTCAGCTCGGGAAAGAATTCATGTTCGCCGGCCAAGTAATGGTGAAAGGTGTCGTGCACCAGACGAAACACATCCAGCCCGCCGATGGCCTTGATCGCGTCCACCGCCGTACGCTTGCGGCGCAGCGAGCACTCTTCGAAACCCAGCGGTTCAATGAAACCGAGGATGCCGTGTTCGCGCAGGATCGGCGCCAGTTCAGTCAACGCCGTGCGCAAACCCGAAGCGCGTGCAGCCTCATTGCGCGGGTCAGCACGGTCGTTGAGCGGACACATGACCAACCCTTGAGCACCACAATCACGGGCATAAGCAGCCAGCTTCAAGGCCTGTGCACGGCGCTCGTCATTCCACACATCAAACGGATACAGCGCGTTGATCGACAGCACGGTAATGCCTTGGGCGGTGCACAACTCACGGACGCGCTCGGGGGCGGTGCCGTCTTCGATCTCGACGCCTTTAAGGTCGTTGCGAATTTCGATGGCGTCGGCCTTGAGGGCCGCCGCCAGGTCGATGAACGCCGGCAGGGACAAGCGTGGGGCGACCATACGGTTCAGGGCGAAACGCAGGGGTTTGCTCATTATTGTTGTTCTCCGCACAGGTGAATCAGTTGGCCGTTGGCATGCTGAATTCCGGGCCGTTGGCGATACTGTCGGGCCAGCGCTGCATCACGCTTTTGTAGCGACTGTAGAAGCGAATGCCCTCTTCGCCGTAAGCATGGTGATCACCAAACAACGAGCGTTTCCAGCCACCGAAAGAATGCCAGGCCATCGGCACCGGAATCGGCACATTGATACCGACCATGCCGACCTTGATGGTGCGGGCGAAGGCTCGGGCGATGCCACCGTCGCGGGTGAAACAGGACACGCCGTTGCCGAATTCGTGGGCGTTGATCAACGCGACGGCGCTGGCGAAATCCGGCACCCGCACGATGCCCAGCACCGGGCCGAAAATTTCCTGTTGGTAGATGCTCATTTGCGTCGTGACGTTGTCGAACAGCGTCGCGCCGACGAAGAAGCCGTTCTCGGCGCCCGGCACCTTGAAGTTTCGGCCGTCGACGATCAGTCGTGCGCCCTGAGCCACGCCTTCGTCGATAAACCCTTCGACTTTGGCCTTGTGCTCGGCGGTCACCAACGGCCCCATGTCGCTGTCGCCCTTCAGGCCGTTGCCGACTTTCAGTTGATCGATACGCGGCAGCAGTCTGGCAATCAGTGGGTCACCGACATCGCCCACCACCACGGCAATCGAAATCGCCATGCAGCGCTCGCCAGCCGAGCCGTAGGCCGCGCCGATCAAGGCATCTGCCGCTTGATCCAGGTCGGCGTCGGGCATGACGATCATGTGATTTTTCGCCCCGCCCAGTGCCTGCACACGCTTGCCCCGGGAGGTGGCTTGCTGGTGGATGTACTCGGCAATCGGCGTCGAGCCAACAAAGGAAATCGCCTCGATGTCCGGGTGTTGCAACAATGCGTCCACCGCTGTCTTGTCGCCCTGGACCACGTTGAACACGCCGTCGGGCAAACCGGCTTCGCTCAACAGTCGGGCCATCAGCACGCTGGCGGACGGATCACGCTCGGACGGTTTGAGGATGAAGCAGTTACCGGTGATCAGCGCCAGCGGGATCATCCACAGCGGCACCATCACCGGGAAGTTGAACGGCGTGACGCCGGCACACACGCCCAGCGGCTGACGCAGGTTCCAGTTGTCGATGCCGCCGCCGATGTTGTCGCTGAAATCGGTTTTCAGCAGGTTCGGCGCTCCACAGGCGTACTCGACGATCTCGATACCCCGGGTGACTTCGCCCTTGGCGTCCGAAAACACTTTGCCGTGTTCGCGGCTGATGATTTCTGCCAGTTCATCGTGATGCTGGTCGAGCAGTTCCTTGAACTTGAACATCACCCGCGAACGGCGCAGGGATGATTGTTCGGACCAGGCCGGGAAGGCTTTCAGGGCCGAAGCAACGGCTGCGTCGACGGTTTTCTGGCTGGCCAGCCCGACGCGCGCCTGGACGCTGCCGGTGGCCGGGTTGAAAACATTGCTGAAGCGTTCGCTGTGGCTGTCTTGCACTTGACCGTGAATGTAATGGCCGATGACCGGGGCGTCGCTCATGGATCGTGTTCTCCGTGCAGAGGTTGGAATTCGGGCTTTTCAGTTCACAGATCAAGCAGCCAACTGTGCTGCGGATCGTTGTGGAACTGCCAGACGCGTTTCGGGCCGGCCATGACATTCAGGTAATACGACTCATAGCCGTACGGCACACTCACCGGGTGATAACCCTTGGGCACGACAACAAGGTCGCTGTTTTCTACGGCCATGGCCTGATCGATGCTGCGATCGTCGGTGTAGACCCGCTGGAACACGAAGCCCTGGGGCGGGTTGATCTGGTGGTAATAGGTTTCTTCCAGAAAACTCTGGTGCGGCAAATCGTCGGTGTCGTGCTTGTGCGGCGGGTAGCTCGACGAGTGACCCGACGGCGTACGCACTTCCACCACCAGCAGCGAATGGGCCGGTTCGGTGTCCGGCAGAATGTCGCAGACATAACGGGTGTTGGCGCCTTTACCACGCACGCTGCGTTTCATGGAGTCGGGTTGGATCAGCCGTGGACCGAGGCCATTGCCCGCGGAACCGGGGGCGGCGCACACGGCGATTTGTGCTTCGCTGAGCGCGACCACTTGCGCCTGACTGCCGGGTGGCAAATACGCGGCGAACGGAGATTTGTCTTCGAACACCGACTGACGATCGCCGAGGTTGTCCCAGTCGAACGCGCCCTGCCCCGGCGCTTCGCCCTTGATGCTGACCCGGCCGCTGAGCAGCACCAGGCACAGTTCTTTATCACCGGCAGACACTGGCAGGGTCTCGCCCAGACTCAAGCGGTACGCGGCGAAACCGACGTACTCCAACTCATCTTTACCCAGCTCGACCATGGTCCGGCCACGGGCATTGCTTTTGACCAGCAGGCTCATCATGCAGTCCTCTCGTCGAGCAGCGTGCGCAGGGTGTCGTAGCCTTTTTTGGCGTAGACATAACTCGGCGCCACCGCGGGGTCCTGTTCGGCTTCGACCACCAGCCAGCCTTGGTAATCAGCGGCCAGCAGCACATCGAGCAAGGCGCCGAAGTTGATATCGCCATCGCCGGGCACCGTGAACGTGCCGTTGATGATGCAGTCCGGGAAACTCCACAGGTTGTTGCGCGCCAGTTGCACCACCGGTTTGCGCACGTCCTTGAAATGCACATGGCAGATGCGTTCGATGTGTTTGCCCAGCACCTTCAGGGGGTCGCCGCCCCCCATGTAGCAATGGCCCGAATCGAACAGCAAACCGACCTCACTGCCGGTCAGCGCCATCAGCTTGTCGATGTCGGCCGGGGACTCGACGTAGGCGCCCATGTGATGGTGATAGGCCAGACGAACGCCTTGGGACAGGGTGAAGCGTGCCAGTTCGGTGAGTTTGTCGGCGTATTCCTGCCAGGCGTGTTCGGTGTGAAAACGCGGGCGTTCAACCAGCGGAATGTATTGGCCTTGAATGGAGTCGGCGACTTCGCCGTACACCAGCACCTTGGCGCCGTTTTTCGCCAACAGTTCGACATGGCTGCCGATGGCGTCGATTTCTTCGGCCACCGAACGGCGGGCCAGACGACTGGAATACCAGCCGGACACCAGCGCCAGGTCGTACGGACGCAGTACATCGCCGACACCCTTGGCGTCTTTGGGGAACTTGCCGTTGAGTTCGAAACCTTCGTAGCCGATTTCCTTGCCTTCGCTCAATGCGGTGCTCAGCGGCGTCTCGCCCCCGAGGGACGGCAAGTCATCGTTGCTCCAGGAGATCGGGTTGATGCCAATTCGAATAGCGGGCATGGCTGCACCTTTTATTGTTTTTACCTATCTGTAAGACCGACGCTCCCACAGGGGATTTGCGTCAACCCGTCAGGCCCGGGCTGTGCGCCAGGCATCGATCAGTTCGACAAACGTGTCCTGCACCTGGCGGATCAGCGCTTGATCGTCGATTTCACCCGCCATCCACGCGCGGCTCGGCTCTTGGAAAATCGTCCGGCCCACGGCAAAACCACGGCAGGTCTGGCTCTGGCTGGCCTGTTGAAACCCTTTGGCCAGGGCTGCTGTCGGCGCATTCAGCCCCAGCAACACCACGCCTCGGCAATACGGATCACGCGCCTGAATCAGTTCGTCGAGTTGCTTCCACTCCTGGGCGCTCTGCGCTTCGATTTTCCACCAGGCCGGATAAATACCCAGGTTGTAGAGCCGTTTGAGGGCGCGATACAACACGTCTGGATGGGGCGAGGGATGATCAGTGGGTGGGATGATTTCCAGCAGCAGTTCATGACCGCTGACCAGGGATGCCTGATACAAACCCTTGATCTGCGCTTCCTGCTCCAGTCGCAGCAACGGCTCGTCGTCGGGGTGGAATTGCACCAGGCACTTGATGATTTGCTCCTGCGGCCAGGCGATCAGGTTGCTGCCGATGGAGCGACCATGCTCGAAAGCCAATGGACGCGAACCTTGCACTTCCACCGGTCGCGCCACCCACCAGCCACGGCCAGTGGCAGCGTTCAGCGAGTCCTGGCCAAAGCGTTGATCGGCCAGCAGCCCGACATCGGCCTCGATGCCTTGCTTGTGCAAATCAGCTTCGACCCGCTCCACGGCTTTGATAAAGAGTTGCTTGAGTTCGCCAATCGCGCTCAGGTCGCGACCGCCCTTGTGCGCCAGTTCCACCAATTGCCCGCGATGGTCGAAAGCAAAAATGAACAGTTGCTTCCATTGTTTGCGCGGCACGCTGACCTGATGCAGGCGTTGCAACACCCCATCCTGATCCGGCCGGGTAATCGGCACCGGGCTGTTGAACAGATATTCGAGTTCGGCGCGGGTCGGCATGGCCGGGGCGCAAGCGTGGCGTGAAACCACGAGACCACCACAGGCATTGGCCAACTGACAGCAGCGCTCGTCGCTCGCATCCTCCAGCCAACCACTGAGGAAGCCCGACATAAAGGCGTCGCCGGCACCCAGCACATTGAGCACCTCCACGCGCACGCCTGGATAAATGGCGCCGTCTTCGAGACGAGCCGGGATCACGCCATCAATCACCGTGCAACCTTGCGGGCCGAGCTTGACCACCAACGTTGCTGCGCTCAGCCGGCGTACATTGCGTAATGCCGTGAGCAAATCCTCGGAGCCGCCAGCCATCAGAAACTCCTCTTCAGTGCCGACGATCAGGTCAAAACGCGGGAGGATTTTTTGCACGTGCTGACTGACGCTCTGATCGGCGACGAAGCGTGTTTCCCCGTCAGCCTTGCCGGCCAGCCCCCAGAGCACTGGGCGATAGTCGATGTCCAGCACCCGTTTGACGTTGTGTTTCTCGGCATGATCCAGCGTCTGGATGCTCGCCTTGTAGACGCCATCGGTGGAGAAGTGGGTGCCGGTAATCAGCAAGGCTTTGCTGGAAGCGATGAAGGCTTCGCTGATGTCTTCAGCCCGCAACGCCATGTCGGCGCAGTTTTCGCGGTAGAAGACCAATGGAAAGGTTTCGCGATCCTTGAGGCCCAGCAGGACCATGGCGGTCAGGCGCTCTGGATCGACTTTGATGCCACTGACATCACAACCTTCGCGGGCCAGGGATTGCACCAGGAAGCGGCCCATATGGTCGTCACCGACCCGGCTCAACATCGCCGACTTGAGGCCCAATCGAGCCGTACCGAAAGCGATGTTGGCGGACGATCCACCGAGGTACTTGGCGAAACTTGAAACATCTTCCAACCGCGCGCCGACTTGCTGCGCATAGAGGTCGACGCCAAGGCGCCCCAGGCAAATCAGATCCAACTGACGTCCACTGGCAAAACGAGTCTGGCCCATGCTGGCTCCTGTTATTTTTATCAGCCTGTGCTCAGGACGATGACCGCGCCGAACACTCTTGGTGGATGCAGACTAAAACGACCGGGACCGAACAATCAATAATTATTCCAAATAATTTTTATGTGGAATATTTTTTCCAACATACTCCTGTACAAGCGTTCCAGAGGTCGTGGATCGTTTCAGCACGCTGCGCACGACTGCAAGCTCAAGATTTTGTTCTTGCCTACCCTGTAGACTGCGCATTGCAAACCTATTGCCAGGGGACGAGGTGAAAAATCGTCCCTATAAGAACAGCCTGAAGGATTCCCTATGTCCCGCACCGATCAGCCGGCTACGACCGAGAGCACGCTCGAGAGTGATCTCACCAGCCCCCCGATCAATGCCGAGCGTCTGTTGCAGCTGATCACCAATGAATACGACAGCCTGCCGCGCCAGCTCAAACGCATCGCCAGTTACATGAGCCAGCAAAGCGACCGGATCATGGTCGACCGCATCAGCGACATTGCCCGCGAGTGCGAAGTGCACCCGTCGGCCATCGTGCGGTTTTCCCAGCGTTTCGGCTTCAGTGGCTTCAGCGAAATGCAGGCGTTGTTCCGCGAGGCGTATACCCACAAAACCACGCCGGTGCAGAACTACCAGCAGCGCATTCGCAGCATGATCGCCAACAAATCGCAGAAAGCCAGCGGCGGCGACCTGGCGCGCGAGTGCATCAACGCAACCCTGTCGGGCATCGAACGACTGGGAATGGAGCTCGATGACCTGGCCTTCGACAAGGCCGTGGACATGGTGGTGAATGCGGACAACATCTACGTGGTCGGCGTGCGCCGTTCGTTCGCGGTAGCCGATTACCTGGTCTACAACCTGCAACACACCAACAAACGAATCCACCTGGTCTCGGGGCTCGGCGGCAGCTATCGCGAGCAAATGCGCAGCGTGCGCGCCAATGACCTGGTGATCGCTATCAGCTTCACGCCATACGGCAAGGAAACTCAGCATTGCCTGCGTATCGCCCAGCATCAACAGGCGAAAACCCTGATCATCACCGACAGCAATCTCTCGCCCTTGGCCAAGCGCGCCAACACCCTGCTGCTGGTCAACGAAGGCAGTTCATTTGCGTTCCGCTCATTGAGTGCGACCCTGTGCCTGTGCCAGGCGCTGTTTATCGCCGTGGCGTATCGACTGGAGTTGAAGGTCGATGATATTCACGAGCAGGTCGGGTTCGAAGACTGATCCAGGAGCGGCGTTACGGCTGCACGCGTAGCGCCCTCCCTCCCCCATCGCTGGCAGCGGCCGCGCACTCGCTTGTAAATATTTATTCCATTTATTTGCAGGAAAGAATAATTATTCTATAAGCTGATTCTCTGAAAACAAGAATTTAGAGGATCCTGCCATGCGCGAACTCGGAATCGGACTGATCGGCACAGGCTTCATGGGCCGCGCCCACGCCTTGGCCTTTCGCAACGTCAGTGCGGCCTTCGAACTGCCCTTCACACTGCGCCTGGCCGCCCTGGCGGACGCCGATCACGTTCGTGCGCAAGCCTGCGCCACTGCCTGGGGCTTTGAGCAGGCCTATGGCGATTGGCAGCCATTGATCGACGATCCCAAAGTAAACCTGATCGCCATCACCACGCCCAACCACCTGCACTACCCGATGGCCATGTCCGCTATCGCCGCAGGCAAGGCTGTGTACTGCGAAAAACCGCTGGCGGTTAACCTTGAACAGGCCAATGCCATGCACCTGGCGGCCAAGCATGCCGGCGTCGTCACCCGTGTCGGCTACAACTACCAGCACAACCCGATCATCGGGCTGGCGCGGGAGTTGATTCAGAGCGGCAGACTGGGCGAGATCATCAGTTTTCAAGGCGAATTCAGCGAAGACTTCATGGCCGATCCCGCGTCCCCCTGGTCATGGCGCTGTGAAGCCGAACATGCCGGTGGCGCATTAGCGGATCTGGGTAGCCACTTGCTGGGCATGGCGCGCTACCTGCTGGGCAATGTCGAAGCGGTCTGCGCCGACTCCCAGACCGTGCACCGCCAGCGCCCCACCACCGCCGGTAGTCAGCAACAACGCACAATTGCCGTCGACGATCAGACGCATGCATTGCTGCGCTTCGCCAGCGGCGCGCGTGGAACCTTCAGCAGCAGTTGGCTCAAGCATGGCTACAAGAACCACCTGAGCTTCGAGATCAGTGGCACACACGGAACCCTGACGTTCGACCAGGAGCGCTTGAATGAGTTACGCCTGTGCCGTGCAGGCCAGGACGGTTTCCAGCGTTTACTGGCCGGGCCGACCCTGCCCGGTTACGCAGCGTTCAGTCCGGCGCCGGGGCATCAGTTGGGCTACAACGAGTTGAAGACGCTGGAAGTCCATGAGCTGATCATGGCCCTGGCCGGCCAAGGACAAGCCGGCACTGATTTCGAACAAGCACTGGAAGTCGAGCGATTGGCGACAGCCATTCGAATGGCGGCGCGGGAACAGCGCTGGGTCAATGTCGGCGAGGTCTGATGCGGACAAGGGTGGACGCAGGACGGATGCCGGGCGCTGGATCGTGCAGAGATTCTGTCATCCGCGCCCTCAGCGCATACAGGCCGGTTTGCAGCGCAGAGATCACCTCAGTCAGGCCGACGAAGCTACCGGGGTAAGGGATACTGGTTTTCTCGGTGAGCTGAGCGTTCGCAGTGGATGGATTTCTCATGGGTCCGGTCCTTTGTTACAGCACGGCGTTGGCGATACCGAATGAAATGGCCTCTATGAGGTTGAACGGCAAGAATTTCCGCTGAGGGAGCAGATTTTCAAGAATGAATACGAACTCGGAAATCATGTTTTTTAAAGTTTTCGTGTCGTTTCCTTTTTTTTATCGCACTCGAAACGTTTCAGCGCAACCGCTGGAGCTGCAACGGGATGCACCAACCTGTCCAAGGGGCATGGCGCCAGGCCTTGTGGTCTGGGGGTTTATGCGTTTCAAAAAAAATAAAACTTATCGTTAAAAAAATCATGAAACCTCACTGCACGCCGAGCGAAAGCGCGTGATCTCCCAGTTCCATCGACAGACGCAAGCAGTCTGAATAGATGGCCATGCCGTTCACTTCAAACATCGATTGATGTTCCGACTGCACGGCCAGCGTCCTTGATTCCGGCGTCTCGTACATGCTATTGCTAAAAAACGACTAGCCAATTCGCAGGAAGTTATCAAGCCGTATGCATGGAGTCACACACATCAATCGCCAGTCCGGCCCACCGTATGCATCCCTGATTGCGCACTGTGGGCCTTACGTCAAACACTACTTGAATGTAGCCACAGGGTCCGTTATTCAGCGCTCCACACACTCCGCTTCACACTGCCTGCGAACTCGCTTTTCTGGCAGCTACGCCTATAGGCGCCATCGTTACGTCCCTCCGCCTGCCCTTCTGATCGATAGTCACTGAACCGGCGCCACCTCGTTGTGGTTCGTCACGGTGAGTTCTGCTCGCCTGGTTTTTTTTATCTGAATTCATCACTCACTTGAGTGAAACACAGACCGGTCGGCATCCAGCCTCAAACGGCGTCAACTTCGGGTCACGACAGAATGCTGCCGCAGCGCCTCCTGCACGAGGTTGACCGGTTGTGAGCGTTCCCACGTTACAAGGAGCATCAGCCAATGATTTTTTTCCAGGGGAAGAGAATACTCAGCGCCATCTTCGATATGGATGGCACCATGTTTGACACTGAGCGCCTGCGCTTCAGAACCCTCAAACAGGCATCCAACGAAATTTTCGGCAAGCCGCTCAGCGAGCAAACCTTGATCGGCTCACTGGGCCTGAGCGCGAAGAAGGCCGAAGCGCTCGCGAAGGCGCACAACGGTGAAGATTTCCCCTACGCGCAGATCCGCCAGCGGGCCGATGAGCTAGAACTGGAGTACGTGCGTGATCACGGCGTCCCCATCAAAGCGGGCTTGCTGGAGGTGCTGGAGCGGTTGCGCAAATGCGGCCTGACCATGGCAGTCGCCACCTCAAGCCGCCGAGCCATCGCCGAGGAATACCTGATCAATGCCAACGTGCTCAAGTACTTCGACATCACCGTGTGTGGCGATGAAGTCAGCCAGGGCAAGCCCCATCCCGAGATTTTCCTGCGCGCAGCCAGCGCCCTCAATTGCGCGCCTGGCAGTTGCTTCATGGTCGAAGACTCTGAAAACGGCCTGCTGTCGGCGATCCGTGCCGAAGGGCAACCGATCCTGATCGAAGACATCAAGCCACCTGCCACTGAGGTCAAAGCCGGCGCGCTCAAGGCTTACGGCAGCATGCACGAGTTTCTCGCCGACATCAGCGAGTGCATTCCCCACCTGGGCACACCTGAACTGAGCGAGCCTTTCCCCCAGGCGCTGAACCAGTTTCGCGTGGGTATTCATGGCTTTGGTGCGATCGGTGGTGGCTACTTGACGCAAGTGTTCTCCCACTGGGACGGCTACACCCGGCCCTGTGAAATCATTGCCGCGACCCGCTCGCGGATGCTGCGCGAGACGGTCGACGCCTTCGGTCGGTTCAGCGTGCGTTACGGTGCCACGTCCTTCGACCAGACCATCGAAAACCTCAGAATGATCGATATGGACGACGCCGAAGCGGTGATCGACATGTATGACGCCGCTGAAATCGTTGGTCTCAGCCTGCCTGAGCAAGCCATCCGCAAACAAGCTGGGGTGATCGCCAAGGGACTGCTGCGACGCTTTGAACGCCGCGGCCGCGAACTAACCATTTTGATCGTGTTGAACAAAGTGGGTGGCGCCGCCTTCGTTCGCCGACACGTCGAAGCGGAATTGGCGCTGCTGTGCTCGGCGGACCTCTGTCAGCAGATCCTGAACAAGACCCACTTTGCCGAAACCGTTGTCAGCCGAATCGTCTCCAAGATCAGCAAAGATGCCCTGCTGCGACAACTGCGAATCAAGTCGCAAATGTTCCAGAACAGCATGGACGAGGAACCGAGCATGGCACCCAGGCTTGCCACTCCGGTACCGGAATACGAACGGCTGATTGGTCGCTTTCGCCCGTTCGCCCAGTCCAGCAGCGCACTTAACCAGATGCATCTGATCCTGTTCAACAGCGAGCCGGATATGCCTCTGTATGTGGAACGCGGCAGCGATCTGCTGGAGCGACTGCGCCAAGTGAAAACCGTAGATGACATTGCCCAGATCCAGGTCATCAAGAATCGCCTTTGGAACGGTCCTCACGCGATTATTGCCTGGTATGCCAGCCTGCTGGGATATTCGTGGGTGGGCCAAGGCATGGGGGACTCGCGTGTAAGCGCTTTGGCCGAGCGGCTGATCCGCCAGGAGGTTGCTCCCGCCCTGTTGGCAGACAATGCGCAGATGAACGAGGCGGTCGCCGCGTTTGCTCAAACCTTTTTGGAGCGCTGCAAGACTTCCTTCAAGGACCCTTGCGCACGTGTAGGCCGCGACCCCCTGCGCAAATTGCAGCGCAACGAGCGCATTCTGAGCAGCATTGATCTCGCCAGAAAACACGGGATCGAAACGCCCGCCCTCGAGTTCGGTGCCGCACTGGCCATTCATTACGCCCTGCGCTCGACCGACAGCAAGGAACAGGAGTGCCTTGGGATAAGGAAACTTTACGATGAAAGTGGCAGTGTCGAAAAAGTGCTGACGCATACAGGGGACTACAACGGCAGGCCGTATCCAGGACTGGACGGGCTTGATGATGCAGCGCTGGTAGAGTCGATTTCGGAGCATTTTCATCAGCTCCTGGAACCTGACTCGGCTCACTGGGGATGGCCGTTTGAGGCTGGATCGCAGCCGCACGTGTCGTAACTTCGCAGCAGAGGCCTGCACGATTTAACCCTGTCTCTGAGAGCTGCTGTAGCTTTTCGGCCTTTGCAACATAGCCATCTGGCCATCGTTGATGCGTGCAGTTCTCGGGGATGGACGAATGGCGCTTGCAAGGCCGTGCCGGCACCTCGTCTTCCCTTTGTTCGGTGTGCTCTTGGTAAAGGTAAAACCACCATGAAATGGACCGCCCCCCGCAAAATCCTACCGGCCCCGGCGGCTATCAGACTTGATGAGGATACCTTGTCGGTCCTGGAGGACTACCGTATTGCCAAAAAGGCTTGGCTGGATGCATCAGACGACGCGCCGGATATGAAAGAGCTAGAGCACGCGTTTCATTATGCAGCGGCCGAGTTCGCGAGTTGGGTTGACGCCGAGATTGATTTTCAACTGGAACTCGCCGGGCGAACGTTACCAGTACCCAGCGATTCGCCAGGCCCGGGATGCATTCATTGCATGGCGCATGAGCAGGACGTGTGACAACCGAATCCTACTGCCTCAGCATTTCACAGGACGGTACCACGTCAGCCTGACGAGAACCGCCCGAGCCTCTCTGCGAGAGCGCGCTATCGCGGTGTTTCCTTCCACACTCCTGATGGAAAGCGACGGACACAACGGCAACCAAGGGAGCAATGAGTGCGGCCAGAGAAAAACCTTCGCCCCGCTCACCCTGGGTATGCATCCATAAGGATTCATGACCTAAAGCACACGTTTGGTCGACGACTGCGCACAGCTGTGCCGTAGCACAGCTCGAGCGTCTGAGGATGAATATACGTTCATCGAAAACAGGGTTCTATGCGTCTAGTCTGCGGGTTCCGACATAGTGACTACAGGAGTAAACCACCATGTTCTCGCATGAAAGCGTCCCGCTGATCATCATCTTCATCATCATGCTGCTTGGCGTGCTTACCGCCATCCTCCATCCGGTACATGCGTTCATTACCAGAGTTCGGAGGCGCAGAGACAGATCATCCACCGAGACAATTAAAGAGATGGATACGCGCTGAACTGTTGCCGAGAAACTCGACTACCTGCTGCGCGGCGCTAGCCAGATGCTGTTCATGGGTAAAACCTGAAGCTTTCAACGGCTTCAAATCATGATCCCCGGCCGCCAGCCACGTCACCTCGATACTCGGTGACAAGGTGTAAGCCTCGACAGCTTCCCGATTGCCAAGCGCATCGCGCTCCCCCTGAACAATCAAAGTCCGCGTCTTCAAAGACGCCAAATGCTCAACCCGAGGTTTCTCCGGCTTCCCCACCGCATAAAACGGATAACCCAAACAGACCAACGCATCGGCACCCAATTCGTCGGCCAATAGACTCGCCATCCGCCCCCCCATCGACTTCCCGCCAATGGCCAAAACCCCAGCGACATGACGTCGCACTTCAACGAACACCTCGCGCCAGCACTCCAGCAATTTCCCCGCAGGATTGGGCGGCCGCTTACCCCCATCAACCCGTCGCTGCGCCATATACGGAAACTCAAAGCGCAACACGTTGACCCCAAGTGCAGCAAGGCGCCGAGCCATGTCCGTCATCCAGTCACTGTCCATCGGCGCACCAGCACCGTGGGCCAGGATCAACGTCGCCGAAGCCTCGCCCGACGCGGCGTCCCACAGCCATCCATGCTCGCGCGCACACTGCGCCCATTGATCCCCGTCAATACTGGCCTTGTGCTGTTTGTCCATGCTTGCCTCGCTTTTAGTCTGCCTATAACTCCAGGCGAAGGATTCGCGGCGATTGTTGCTCGCGCTCACTTCGGCTGAACCGTGGATGGGGAACCATGAACACTTCTATCAGTACCGCCTACAACTACAAGGTGGTCCGCCAATTCGCCATTATGACGGTGGTCTGGGGCATCGTCGGCATGGGCCTCGGGGTTTTTCTCGCCGCCCAATTGGTCTGGCCTGAACTCAACTTCAATTTGCCCTGGACCAGTTTCGGCCGTCTGCGCCCGCTGCACACCAACGCGGTGATCTTCGCCTTCGGTGGCTGCGCGCTGTTCGCCAGTTCGTTCTACTCGGTGCAACGTACCTGCCAGACTCAACTGTTTGCGCCGAAAATCGCCGCGTTCTGCTTCTGGGGCTGGCAACTGGTGATCCTGCTGGCGGCGATCAGCCTGCCGTTGGGTTACACCAGTTCCAAGGAATACGCCGAGCTGGAATGGCCGATCGACATTCTGATCACCATCGTCTGGGTGGCCTACGCCATCGTGTTCTTCGGCACGATCATGCAGCGCAAGACCAAGCACATTTATGTTGGCAACTGGTTCTTCGGTGCGTTCATCATCACCGTGGCAATCCTGCACATCGTCAACAACCTATCCCCTGCTTCTCAGCCTGCCACAGCCGCAAACAGAAAAGATTCTGCTTGAGCGCCTTAAGAAGTTGGGGGTGGATGTCGAGTGGAA
>NZ_JBIUWN010000057.1:0-4892 GCF_044743485.1 Pseudomonas sp. NPDC087614
CGCGGCGTTAACTGTGAGTTCACCTTACGTAAAATCTCCAACGGTGTTGGCGTTGAAAGTACTTTCCAGACCTACTCCCCGCAGATCGACAGCATGGCTGTTAAACGTCGCGGTGACGTACGTAAAGCCAAGCTGTACTACCTGCGCGACCTGTCGGGTAAAGCAGCTCGCATCAAGGAAAAACTGGCTTAAGTCCAGCTTCCGATGCAGAAAAAAGCAGCCTACGGGCTGCTTTTTTGTTGTCTGCAATTTATCCACAGCATTTTTATTTCAGGCCATAACCATGACCCCCCGTGACCAGGAAATCGAACGCCGTACCGAGCTCTCGGTGACCCGTGTAACCAAAGCCGTGTTCCCGCCGACCACCAACCACCACAACACCCTGTTCGGCGGCACCGCGCTGGCGTGGATGGACGAGGTGTCGTTCATCACCGCCACGCGTTTTTGCCGTTTGCCGCTGGTGACGGTGTCTACTGACCGCATTGACTTCAATCATGCAATCCCGGCCGGTTCCATCGTCGAACTGGTGGGGCGAGTAATCAAGGTCGGTAACACCAGCCTCAAGGTCGAGGTGGAAGTGTTTGTGGAAAGCATGAGTTGTGACTGGCGCGAGAAGGCTATCCATGGGCAGTTCAGCTTTGTCGCCATCGATGATGACAAACGACCGGTGCCGGTGCTGCCGGGGTTTGCGGCCTGATCCACTTCCGAGCCGCGCCATTCGCAAGCAAGCCCGCTCCCTCACTGGATCGAGGTCTCCTGTGGGGGCAGGCTTGAACTGGATCGAGGTTTCTTGTGGGAGCGGGCTTGCTCGCGAATGCGTCAGGTCAGGCGCCGCTGGTTAAAGGCTGGATCAACGCCAGCAGCGTCCACCCCGATCCCGGCTTCAAAGCGGTCTCTGGCGTCACCACATGCACCCATCCGCTGTCATCGCGCATGAACAACAACGTGGCGCGCTTGCCATGCAGCGCACGGTAATCCTCCCAGCCAAAGCCATCCGTCAGCGTGGTGCTATACAACTCGGCCCCCTGACCCATCTGGCCGGCCAGTTTGGCGTAGGTCAGTGCCTCGCTGCCCAGTTGATTGCCGCGATGCTCAAGACTGGCGCGATGCTTGTCGCTGCGACGGCTTTCCTGACCGCTGGCCAGGCCAAACAGGCGCTGATGCCCGAAGTCATGGCGAAAGCGCATGGCTGCCAGCGTGTTGAGTTCGCCCGACGGCGACAGTGCCAGCAAATGCCCCAGGCCAACCAGATCCAGATGCGCATCGGCATGCTGCGAAGCCGGATTACCGAAGTACGTCGGCAAACCCTCCATGCGCGCGGCACGGATGTTTTCCCAGCTTGAATCGGTCAGCAACACTCGGCTGCCCAATTGTTGCAACGACTTGCCCAACGCCCGGGCCGGCCCATTGGCGCCGACGATCAGGAAACCACTGGGCGCCGGCTCCGCAACGTTGAGCAAACGCGCCAACGGTCGCGCCGTTGCGCTTTGCAGCACGACGGTGCCGATGATCACCGCGAAGGTCAGTGGCACCAGCAACAGTGCACCTTCATGCCCGGCTTCATCCAGGCGAATCGCGAAAATCGCCGACACTGCCGCCGCGACAATCCCGCGTGGGGCGATCCAGCACAGCAATGCCCGCTCGCGCCAGTTCAGGCTAGATCCCACGGTGCTCAGCACAACGTTCAAAGGTCGGGCGATCAACTGGATGACCAGCAGCAGGATCAGCACCAGCGGCCCGAGCCCGATCAAGGCGTTCAAGTCCAGCCTTGCGGCGAGCAGAATGAACAGCCCGGAAATCAGCAACACGCTGAGGTTTTCCTTGAAGTGCAGGATGTGCCGTACATCCACGCCTTTCATGTTGGCCAGCCACATGCCCATTAATGTCACCGCCAGCAGGCCGGACTCATGCATCACCTCGTTGGAGACAATGAAAATTCCCAGCACCGCCGCCAGCGAAGCGAGGTTGTGCAGGTACTCCGGCAGCCATTGCCGCCGAATGACCGTGCCGAGCAACCAGCCTCCGGCAACCCCGAACGCCGCGCCGCAGGCAATCACCCCGCCAAAGGTGAACAGGCTCTGCTTGAGGCCATGGCCTTCGGCACTGGCAATGATGAAGCTGTAGACCACCACGGCGAGGAGGGCGCCGATCGGATCAATGACGATGCCTTCCCAGCGCAGAATGTTGGCGATCGAGGCTTTGGGCCGCACCACTCGCAGCATTGGCACAATCACCGTGGGGCCCGTGACCAGCGTCAGGCTGCCGAAGAGGATCGCCAGCATCCAGTCGAAGCCGAGCAAAAAGTGAGTGGCGAGCGCAATGACAATCCAGGTCGAGAGGGCGCCGAGAGTCACCAGTCGATGGACGACGCTGCCGATTTCTTTCCATTCCGACAGGTGCAGCGTCAGGCTGCCCTCGAACAGGATCAGCGCCACGGCCAGCGATACCAGTGGCATCAGCAGCGGCCCGAACATTTCTTGCGGATCGAGCCACCCCAATACCGGGCCGACCAGAATGCCGGTCAGCAACAGAAACAGAATCGCCGGCAGCTTCAGGCGCCACGCCAGCCATTGGCAACCTAGCGCCGCTGCGCCTATCCCGCCAAATGCCAATAGAATTTGCTGCTCGTTCATTGATGCTCCCTGTTCCTTGAAATTGCGGGCTATGAAAGACTAGCGCCCATTCCTACAGTTCACTCTACATTTGCGCGCAGTCGTTGAACTGTGTGCCTTGAGCGCCCATGCCTGCCATCGACCATCCACTGATTGACCAATTCCTCGACGCCTTGTGGCTGGAGAAGGGCCTGTCCGACAACACCCGTGGCGCCTATCGTAGCGACCTTGCGCTGTTCAATGGCTGGTTGCAGGAGAAAAACCTGGAGCTGATCAACGCCGGCCGTGAGTTGATCCTCGACCATCTGGCCTGGCGTCTGGAGCAAAACTACAAACCGCGATCCACTGCGAGATTTCTCTCCGGCGTACGTGGGTTTTATCGTTATCTGCTGCGCGAAAAGCTGATCACAGTCGATCCGACATTGCGCGTCGACATGCCGCAACTCGGCAGGCCGCTGCCCAAATCCTTGTCGGAGGCCGACGTTGAGGCATTGCTCAAAGCACCGGATCTGAGCGAAGCCATCGGTCAGCGTGACCGCGCCATGCTGGAAGTCCTGTATGCCTGCGGCCTGCGGGTAACCGAGCTGATCAGCCTGACCCTGGAGCAGGTCAACTTGCGCCAAGGCGTATTAAGGGTGATGGGCAAGGGCAGCAAAGAGCGGCTGGTGCCGATGGGCGAGGAGGCGATTGTCTGGGTCGAGCGCTATATGCGTGACGGGCGTGCAGAACTGCTCGGCGGGCGCCCCAGCGATGTGCTGTTTCCCAGCCAGCGCGGTGAGCAGATGACCCGGCAGACGTTCTGGCACCGGATCAAACATCAGGCCAAGGTCGCCGGGATCGGCAAATCGCTGTCGCCGCACACCTTGCGGCACGCGTTCGCCACGCACCTGCTCAACCACGGCGCGGATTTGCGCGTGGTGCAGATGTTGCTCGGTCACAGTGATCTGTCGACCACCCAGATCTACACTCATGTGGCGCGGGCACGGTTGCAGGATCTGCATGCCAAACACCACCCGCGTGGCTGAACAAACAATCGATGTGCAAGCAATTGCATCCGCCTGTGCGTCTGGCGACAGGCGCATTCGGCCACCGTGACCTTATGTGTTAGGCTTTGCCGGTTTGCACGATGGACGGTTATGACCCGGTGTTCCGGCCCGGGCGTTCTGACCGTTCCATTTGTCCGCCCTCAGGAGTTCTCATGCGTCTGACCCAGATTTTCGCCGCCGCCGCCATTGCGTTGGTCAGCACCTTTGCCGTCGCCGATGATGCGGCTGACAAAGCCATTCGTAAAAGCCTGGAAAACCTCCAGCTCGATGTTCCGGTAGACAGCATTTCCGCGAGCCCGCTGCCTGGCATGTATGAAGTCAAGCTCAAGGGCAGCCGTGTGCTGTACGCCAGTGCCGATGGCCAGTACATCGTTCAGGGCTACCTGTTTCAGCTCAAGGACGGCAAACCGGTCAACCTGACCGAGAAGACCGAGCGCCTGGGCATCTCCAAACTGATCAACGCCATTCCGGTGGCTGAAACCGTGGTTTACCCGGCCGTGGGCGAGACCAAATCGCACATCACCGTGTTCACTGACACCACTTGCCCTTACTGCCACAAGCTGCACGCCGAAGTGCCCGAGCTGAACAAGCGCGGCATCGAAGTGCGTTATGTCGCGTTCCCGCGTCAGGGCCTGGGCTCGCCGGGTGATGAGCAACTGCAAGCTGTGTGGTGCTCCAAAGACAAGAAAGCGGCCATGGACAAAATGGTCGATGGCAAGGAAATCAAGGCCGCCAAGTGCGCGAACCCGGTTTCCAGACAGTTCGCCCTCGGTCAGTCGATCGGCGTGAACGGTACGCCGGCCATCGTTTTGGCCGATGGGCAAGTCATTCCGGGCTATCAGCCTGCGCCACAAGTCGCCAAACTGGCGCTGGGCGCGAAGTAATTCGCATCGTCACGGTCAGCCTTTGACGATCATGGTCCGGTAGCCGCATCGCCGGGCCATTAATAGAGAGCCGCGAGCACGCGGTTGTTTTCCGGCCGACCCTGAGTCGGCCGTTTCATGGGGAGTTCACAGTGAATCCGGTCAAAGTAGGCATCTGTGGGTTAGGGACCGTCGGTGGCGGTACCTTCAACGTACTTCAGCGCAACGCCGAGGAAATTGCTCGTCGTGCCGGGCGTGGGATCGAAGTGGCACAAATTGACATGCGCACGCCAAAGCCTCAGTTAAAGACGACCGTTATTGAGATTACCAAAGATGTCTTCTATTTTTGGTATATCGTTTTGAGTGTCATT
>NZ_JBIUWN010000057.1:4902-37831 GCF_044743485.1 Pseudomonas sp. NPDC087614
GACATCGTCATAGAGCTGATGGGCGGCTATACCGTTGCCCGCGAGCTGGTACTAAGGCCATCGAGAATGGCAAGCATGTGGTCACCGCGAACAAGGCACTGATTGCCGTTCACGGTAATGAAATTTTCGCCAGGGCACGCGAGAAAGGCGTGATCGTGGCGTTTGAAGCCGCGGTGGCCGGTGGCATTCCGGTGATCAAGGCGATCCGTGAAGGCCTGTCCGCCAACCGCATCAATTGGGTGGCCGGGATCATCAACGGCACCGGCAACTTCATCCTCACCGAAATGCGCGAGAAGGGCCGTACGTTTGAAGACGTATTGGCCGAAGCTCAGGCGCTGGGTTACGCCGAAGCCGATCCGACCTTCGACGTCGAAGGCATCGACGCCGCGCACAAGCTGACGATTCTGGCTTCCATTGCGTTTGGCATTCCGCTGCAGTTCGACAAGGCTTACACCGAAGGCATTACCAAGCTGACCACCGCTGACGTCAACTACGCCGAAGCACTGGGCTACCGCATCAAGCACCTCGGCGTGGCGCGCAGTACGGCTGCGGGCATCGAGTTGCGCGTACACCCGACGCTGATCCCGGCCGATCGCCTGATCGCCAACGTCAACGGCGTGATGAACGCGGTGATGGTCAACGGTGATGCTGCCGGTTCGACCTTGTTCTACGGCGCCGGTGCCGGCATGGAGCCAACGGCCTCTTCGGTCATCGCCGACCTGGTGGACGTGGTTCGCGCCATGACCAGCGACCCGGAGAACCGCGTCCCGCATCTGGCCTTCCAGCCAGACTCGCTGTCGGCCCATCCGATCCTGCCGATCGAAGCCTGTGAAAGCGCTTACTACTTGCGCATACAAGCCAAGGATCACCCGGGCGTACTGGCTCAGGTGGCGAGCATTCTGTCGGAGCGTGGCATCAACATCGAGTCGATCATGCAGAAGGAAGTCGAAGAGCAGGACGGTCTGGTGCCGATGATCCTGCTGACCCACCGCGTGGTCGAGCAGCGCATCAATGATGCGATCGCAGCCCTGGAAGCCCTGGCCGGCGTCAACGGTCCGGTTATGCGGATCCGCGTCGAACACTTGAATTAACAGCAGCAAGCTTCAAACTTCAAGCTGCAAGTAAAAGCAGAGGCGCTTTTCACTTGTAGCTTGAAGCTCACCGCTTGTAGCCCAAACCGAAGGTTTGCCCTTATGCGTTACATCAGTACCCGCGGCCAGGCACCGGCCCTGAATTTCGAAGACGTCCTGCTGGCTGGTCTTGCCACCGACGGTGGTCTGTACGTCCCGGAAAACCTGCCACGTTTTACCCAGGAAGAAATCGCTTCCTGGGCTGGCCTGCCGTATCACGAGCTGGCCTTTCGCGTCATGCGCCCGTTTGTAACCGGCAGCATTCCTGACGCCGATTTCAAAAGGATTCTTGAACAAACCTACGGTGTGTTCTCGCACAGCGCCGTCGCGCCGCTGCGTCAGCTCAACGGCAACGAATGGGTCATGGAGCTGTTCCACGGCCCGACCCTGGCGTTCAAAGACTTCGCCTTGCAACTGCTCGGTCGTCTGCTCGACTACGTGCTTGAAAAGCGCGGCGAGCGTGTAGTGATCGTCGGCGCCACCTCCGGTGACACCGGTTCGGCCGCCATTGAAGGCTGCAAACACTGCGAAAATGTCGACATCTTCATCCTGCACCCGCACAACCGTGTGTCCGAAGTGCAGCGTCGCCAGATGACCACGATTTTCGGTGAGAACATCCATAACATCGCCATCGAAGGCAACTTCGATGACTGCCAGGAAATGGTCAAAGCCAGTTTCGCCGACCAGAGCTTCCTCAAGGGCACGCGCCTGGTGGCGGTGAACTCGATCAACTGGGCGCGGATCATGGCCCAGATCGTTTACTACTTTCACGCTGCCCTGCAGTTGGGTGGCCCTGCGCGTTCGGTATCGTTCTCGGTGCCGACCGGCAACTTCGGCGACATCTTCGCCGGTTACCTGGCGCGCAACATGGGCCTGCCGATCAATCAGTTGATCGTCGCCACCAACCGCAATGACATCCTGCACCGCTTCATGAGCGGCAATCAGTACGTCAAGCAAACCCTGAACGCCACGTTGTCGCCGTCGATGGACATCATGGTGTCGTCGAACTTCGAACGCCTGCTGTTCGACCTGCACGGTCGCAACGGTGCAGCGATTGCCGGTTTGATGGATTCGTTCAAGCAGGGCGGTGGTTTCAGCGTCGAGCAAGAGCGCTGGACCGAAGCACGCAAACTGTTCGATTCGCTGGCCGTGGACGATGCCCAAACCTGCGAAACCATCGCCGAAGTCTATGCGCAGACCGGCGAACTGCTGGACCCGCACACCGCCATTGGCGTGAAGGCCGCACGCGAATGCCGTCGCAGCCTCGACATCCCGATGGTGATCCTGGGCACGGCGCATCCGGTGAAATTCCCGGACGCGGTAGAGAAAGCGGGTGTAGGAAAAGCGCTCGAACTACCTGCACACCTTTCTGATTTGTTTGAGCGAAACGAACGCTGCACCGTTCTGCCAAACGAGCTGAAAGCCGTGCAGGCCTTTGTCAGCCAGCATGGCAACCGCGGCAAGCCGCTTTAAACCTGCAAAGCTGTCACATTTTGAAGCCCGTCTCCTGACGGGCTTTTTTGTTTCTGCTGCCACACTGCTCGGGTTTTCACCCTCGAAGGACGGGTGAGTCGATCACGAAGGAAGTGGCAATGCTGTTTTATAGAGGTTTGAAACCGGCACTGGGCTGGTTGTGCTTGTTCGGATTGCTGGGAGTGATGCACGGCAGTGTGGCCGCGCAATTGGCGTTGCACGATGATGCGGTGGGCCTCAACGTTCAGCCCATCGAACTGGACGCACATGAGCGCCAGTGGATTCGCGACAACCCCACGGTGACGGTCGCGTCGGTGCAGTACCCGTTGTATCTGTTTCAGGATGAGCATGGTCAGTGGAGCGGCTTGAACAACGATGTGCTCAAACGCGTCACGGCGATGACCGGGTTGCAGTTTGTGCATCATGAGTCGTTTTCCACGGATCACATGCTTGAGCGCCTCGAGAGCGGGGCGGCGGACATCAGCACAACGCTGGCCGTAAGCGACGAACGCAAGGCGTTTCTTGATTTCAGTCACGCATTCGGCGGCGCGGGCTGGGTATTTGTCGGGCGCGCCGGGGCACCCTCGGTGGAGTCCCTGGAGCAACTGGCCAAGCGAGTGGTGGTGCTGCCCGCCAGGCATGCACTGGAAGACGTGATCCGACGTGATTACCCTTCAATCGAAATCCGCTCGGTCAAAACCTACGCCGAAGCACGGGCATTGGTCGAGAGCGGCGAGGCCTACGCGACGATCGAAAACGAGATCGGTGCACAGCTTTATCCGTTGGGGTTGCTCAAGGTCGGTGCACTGGTGGAAGGCAAATGGGAGGCTGATCATCTGGCGGTACGCAAGGGCATGCCGGAACTTTTGAGTATTCTCAACAAGGCATTGGAGGCGTTCCCCCCTGCCGAGTTACGCGCCATTCGCCTCAAATGGCTGGAGGGTATTTCGCCGGCGCCCATACCGTCGGTGTGGCAGCGGATGATCGAATGGGGCTGCTGGGTGATGGGTGGGCTGGGTGTTTTCGGCCTGTTGTCGCTGGTATGGAATCGGCGCCTGACGGCGGTGATCAAACAGCGCAGCGAGGCGGAAAAGGTGCTGGGCGATCAACTGGCGTTTCAGCGCGCGCTGATTGATTCCATGCCTGATCCGATGTTTGTCCGAGATCTGCACGGTCGACTGATCATGTGCAACCGCAGCTACGAGGAGGCTCTTTCGGTTCGGCTGGATCAGGTGCAGGGGCGTTTGCTGATCGAGATCGATGTGTTGCCCGAAGCGACCGCCCTGATGCTGCACGACGAGTTCATCGTGCAACTGAGCACACGCAAGTCGCGCTTCAGTAAACGCCAACTGCAATTCAAGAATGGCCCGCGCGAGGTCTATCAGTGGACCGTGCCGTTCTACAGTGCCGACGGCCAGTTGCGTGGACTGCTGGGCGGCTGGACCGACATCACCCAGCGTAGGACGGAGAGCGGGTGCCGATGTCTGCAGTGAAGATGGGAAACTTCCTATAAGACGCGGCTACTTTTCCTATGGGAGGCTTAAGACGGCTGCCCTAGAGTGAGCGACAACTGCGGTGAGAGTCCGCGATTGTCGTTCCGGAGGTCGCCCATGCGCTCGCTTAAAGTTCTGATTCTTGAACCCAATCCGTTTCAGCTGATGGCATTGCATCAAATGCTCAATGCCATCGGCATCTATGACGTACTGACCGCACCGTCCCTGGCGTCTGCCCTGTGTTCGCTGGGCCACCGCGGCGTGGTCGATATTGCCATTTGCGATCCGCAACTCAAGGGCGGCGATGGCCTGGCTCTGATTCAGCATCTGGCGGTACAGCGTGAAGCCCGTGCGCTGATCCTGCTGGGGGCGGTCGCGCCGAGTCTGCTGAGCGATCTCGAGCCGTTGCTGCGCGAGCATCGGTTGCGATTATTGGGGCGCTTGCAAACGCCGGTCTCGGCAGTGCTGATGAGAGGTTTGCTGGACGGCTACCTGATCGCTGCTTCGCAGCCTGTCGGGGTCTGAAGGGCACGGTTATTTTTCTGTCATCTTCACCGTGCATGCTCTGACAGACCGGTGACGCTGCAGTGCTTGCGACCGGCATGCAGAACTTTCTTCTCGGGCCGGTGGTCATTTACTGTGGACACGCCCCAGACACAATGTTTTCGGACTATTGAGTGGAGATCGAGATGGAAAGTATCAGTCTATTGCTCGGTGAGGCTCTGAGCCCGTATCAGGTTTCGTTGTCTCCAAGCGGTGCCCAGGGTGAATGCCTGGTGACCTTGAAGAACAGCAGCGGCGCCATTGTCGTGGAACGCCCATTCAATCAGGCACAACTGACCGACAAGCGTCAGTTGACCGATGTCGTCGATGGTTTGCACCGTGACGTCCTGATTGCCGAAGGGCGCCTGGAGCCCTGCGTGATCGCGGCCTTGCGCAATGCGGCGCTGGACAAGCGTGCGGCGCTCTGAAAATGAAATGTCTCTTGTGGGAAACTTCCTGCATCTCTGTCAGTCAGACCTCGTAACAGCAGGATCAAGCATTGTGCTCCGGTGCTTGTCGCTTGCTGCTACGGGTCTTTATTACGGGCCACGTTTAACCCCGAGTCGTCTCCCCACTTCTCGGGGTTTCTTTTGTCCGCCGTTTACTGCGCGGCCTGCTGTTCGAAGAACAGCCGTGCCTGTTCCAGATAATCGGCCTGTTGCTTGGGGTCAAGCCACGCGGCGTACAGCCGATTGAGATGTTCGTGGGGCAGGGTGCGTAGCAGTTGGTTGATCTCGCCGATGGCCTGACGCCCCATCGTGGTGTCGGAACAGGCGATATAACCTGAGAGATATTTTCCGGCGCCTTGGATCGGATAAAACTCCAGCTCATCTTCGGCAATCTGCGCCTGCTTCGCCTGATAGCGGATTTCCGGCCAGTAACCCAGCACCACCTGCAACCGGCCAAGACGCTGCATCGACAGCAGATTGGCCAGCGCATCATTGCCGTAATGCGCAGTCAGCGCGCCGCTGGGCGCTTGATGCAGGATAGTGTCGAGAAACTCGCCGTAGCTGCGTTCGGCGACAACGCCGACCTTCCTGTTGCCATTCGCGAGTAGCGCAGACAGATCAACCTCGCCATTCACCAGATAGGGTTCAAGCACCGCCCGATCCTGCCGACGAACCACCAGACCATTGCTCACCGCGCGAATCGCAGGGATCGAATACGCAACCGACTGCGCGCGTACCTGGTTCCATATCAGCGCGGGGTCACAGGCGAAAGGGTTGTCATGGAGTATCTGCAAGCCACGGGCGCGATTGACCCGCATCAGCGTATGTTCGTATTGCGGCATGCCAGCAATCAGCATCGGCAGCAACTGATCGATCACCCCCTGGCCCTTTTTCGGACCTTCGAAAATGGTCATCGGTGGCAAGTCGCGCAGTAACCAGATCAGCGTAGGTTTTGCCTGCGCCCAAGCGGGCAGGGTCAGCAGAAACAACAGACCGAACAGGCGCCACGTCCATCCGTGGCGGGAGCGGTTGGCGTCCGATGCCTGTCGGTGCTTCAGCTTAAATGGCTCCGTCTTCGCGCAGTTGGGCGATCTGCTTTTCGTCATAGCCAAGATCGTGGAGTACCTGCGCATTGTGTTCACCGAGTTGCGGTCCGACCCATTCGGAGGAGCCCGGTGTCTCTGAGAGTTTGGGCACGATACCCGGCATCTTGAAAGATTTGCCGTCCGGCAGTTTGGCAGACAGGAACATTTCCCGAGCCAGGTACTGCGGATCACTGAACATGTCTTCGGCACTGAAGATCCGGCTGACCGGTACGTCAGCCTGATTGAGCAGGTCGAGCACCGATTGCAGCGGCAGCGAATTGACCCAGCGATCGATCACGCCATACAACTCGTCGCGGCGATTGTCGCGACCGTCGTTGCTGGCCAGTGTCGGGTCATTGGCCAGATCTTCACGGCCGATGATCAGCATGAAGCGCTTGAAGATCGCATCGCCATTGGCGCCGATCTGCACATGTTTGCCGTCGGCGCTGGTGTGGATCGACGACGGCGTGATGCCGGGCATGATGTTGCCGGTGCGTTCACGGATAAAACCGAACACATCGAACTCCGGCACCATGCTTTCCATCATGGCGAAGATCGCTTCGTACAGCGCCACATCGACCACTTGGCCGAGCCCGCCGTTGACCTCACGATGACGCAGCGCCATCAACGCGCCGATCACGCCCCACAGCGCGGCAATCGAGTCGCCGATGGAGATGCCGGTACGCACCGGCGGCCTATCCTCGAAACCGGTGATGTAGCGCAACCCCCCCATGGATTCGCCGACGGCGCCGAACCCCGGCTGATCCTTCATCGGCCCGGTCTGGCCGAAGCCGGAGAGGCGCACCATCACCAGTTTCGGGTTCAACGCGTGCAGGATGTCCCAGCTCAGACCGAGTTTTTCCAGCACACCGGGGCGAAAGTTTTCGATCAGGATGTCGGCTTCACTGAGCAGTTTTTTCAGGATCGCCAAGCCATCGGGATGCTTGAGGTTGAGGGTCAGCGACTTCTTGTTGCGCGCCTGAACGAACCACCACAACGAGGTGCCCTCGTACAACTTTCGCCATTTGCGCAACGGATCACCGCCGTCCGGCGATTCGATCTTGATGACTTCGGCACCGAACTCGCCGCAAATACGCGAGGCAAACGGCCCGGCAATCAATGTACCCAGTTCGATGACTTTCACGCCGCTGAGCGGCTTGTTGGTAAACGGCATGCTGAATCCTGTAGGACAAGGTTGAGCGGATACAGCGTTTTAGCATAGCCGGCTGTCAGGCGCCGCAGGTTGATCGCCATCAATTCGATGATTGCCTACCGCATCGGTTAGACTTGCCGACTTTCCTCGTATCAAGAAGCCCGTTCATGGCCCAGCCTTCGACCACTTACAAGTTTGAACTGAACCTCACCGACCTCGACCGCAGCGTCTACGAGAGCGTCAAGCAGACCATCGCCCGTCACCCTTCGGAAACCGAAGAGCGCATGACTGTGCGGCTGCTGGCCTACGCCCTCTGGTACAACGAGCAGTTGTCGTTTGGCCGTGGTCTGTCAGACGTGGATGAACCTGCGCTGTGGGAAAAGAGCCTGGACGATCGTGTTCTGCACTGGATCGAAGTCGGCCAGCCCGACGCCGACCGTTTGACCTGGTGCTCGCGTCGCACCGAACGCACCAGCCTGCTGGCCTACGGCAGCCTGCGCGTGTGGGAAACCAAGGTGATCCCGGCGATCAAGAACCTTAAAAACGTCAACATTGCCGCCGTCCCGCAAGAAGTGCTGGAAACCCTGGCCAAGGACATGCCCCGCGTCATCAAGTGGGACGTGATGATCAGCGAAGGGACGATTTTCGTCACCGACGATCGCGGTCAACACGAAGTCCAGTTGCAATGGCTGCAAGGTGAGCGCGGCTGATCCTGCGTTGTCATCTGATTAATCCCACGTATTCAAGAGAAGTCTCCGTCACCCCATGCGTATCGAACCTCGTCAACTGCCTGCCACTCTGCCTTTTCTCGGTGACCTGCCGCCGCTGCTGACCCGCTTGTATGCGGCGCGGGGCGTGCAATCCGAGGCGGAACTGGACAAGAGTCTGGCGCGGTTGATTCCGTTCCAGCAACTCAAGGGCATCGATGCGGCAGTCGATCTGCTGGTGACAGCGCTGGAGCAACGCCAGCGCATCCTCATCGTCGGTGATTTCGACGCGGACGGCGCCACGGCCAGCACGGTGGGTATGCTCGGTCTGCGACTGCTGGGTGCTGCTCATGTCGATTATCTGGTGCCGAATCGCTTTGAATACGGTTACGGCCTGACCCCGGAAATCGTCGAAGTTGCCATGACTCGCGAACCGCAGTTGCTGATCACCGTCGACAACGGCATTTCCAGCGTTGAAGGCGTGGCCGCTGCCAAGCGTCATGGGCTCAAAGTGCTGATCACCGACCACCACTTGCCCGGCGATGAACTGCCGCTGGCCGATGCGCTGGTCAATCCCAACCAGCCAGGCTGCGAGTTCCCGAGCAAGGCGCTGGCCGGTGTCGGGGTGATTTTCTATGTGTTGATGGCGTTGCGCGCGCGCCTGCGCAGCCTCGGCTGGTACGAAAGCAAGCCGCAGCCGAACATCGGCGAATTGCTTGATCTGGTCGCGTTGGGCAGTGTCGCCGACGTTGTCCCGTTGGACGCCAACAACCGGATTCTGGTGCATCAGGGGCTGGAGCGGATTCGCGCCGGGCGTGCGCGGCCGGGGATCAAAGCGATCCTTGAAGTGGCCAAGCGTGACGCGGCTCGCATCACCTCCACGGATCTGGGTTTCATCGTCGGCCCGCGCCTGAACGCCGCCGGGCGCCTGGATGACATGAGCCTGGGCATCGAATGCCTGCTCACCGCCGACGCCAACATGGCCCGCGAAATGGCCGCGCAACTGGATGGTATGAACCAGGATCGCAAAACCATCGAGCAAGGCATGCAGCGCGAAGCGCTGGCCCAGTTGAAGGACTTGCCCGTTGAGTCGATGCCGTTCGGTCTGTGCCTGTTTGATCCGGAGTGGCACCAGGGCGTCATCGGCATCCTCGCCTCACGGATGAAAGAGCGTTATTTCCGTCCGACCATCGCCTTCGCCGATGCTGGCGATGGTTTGCTCAAGGGCTCGGGGCGTTCAGTGCAAGGCTTCCATATTCGTGATGCCTTGAGCGTGGTTGCAGCGCAGCATCCAAACCTGATTGCCAAATACGGCGGCCACGCAATGGCAGCCGGCCTGACCTTGCCGCAGGAGAATTTTCCGTTGTTCGCTGAGGCATTTGACGCCGAAGTGCGTAGGCAACTTCGCGAAGAAGACCTCACCGGGCGCATGTTGTCGGACGGCACGCTGGCGGTTGAAGAATTCCACCTTGAGCTGGCCCGCGCCCTGCGCCATGCCGGGCCTTGGGGTCAGCACTTTCCGGAGCCACTGTTTCACGGTGTATTCCAGTTGGTCGAGCAGCGGGTCGTCGGTGAGCGACACTTGAAAGTGGTACTCAAAAGCGAGTGCGGCTCGGTGAAACTCGACGGCATCGCCTTCGGTATCGACCGCGACATCTGGCCGAATCCGACGATCAAATGGGTCGAACTGGCTTACAAGCTCGACGTTAACGAGTTTCGTGGCAATGAGACCGTGCAACTGATGATTGCCCACATCGAACCGCGCTGACCCCTTCGCGAGCAAAGTCGCTCCCACAGGTCCGGTGTTTTCCTGGTGGAGCGAGCTTGCTCGCGAAGGCGGACTTTCCCACACGGAATGACTCTGAACCCTCCCGCATCCCCGGTTGTCGACTAGGCTCTAAGCACTGCTTGATTGGCCTTGTGACGTCTTGTCGTTTTTTGCCCGCGGGGGCGGGTGCTGCATCTCTTCCTGTCACTCGACGACTATTCAAACAGAACCCTGGAGCCTGCCCACTGATTTGAGAGGTGCCCCATGAGTCTGCTGCTTGAACCCTTTACTCTGCGCCAACTGACCCTGCCCAACCGCATCGCCGTGTCGCCCATGTGCCAATACTCCAGCGTCGACGGTCTGGCCAACGACTGGCACCTCGTACACCTTGGCAGCCGCGCCGTGGGTGGCGCCGGGCTGGTGTTCACCGAAGCCACGGCGGTGACGGCCGACGGTCGGATCACCGCCCAAGACCTTGGCCTGTGGAATGACGAACAGATCGAACCACTGCAACGTATCACTCGTTTCATCACCTCGCAGGGCGCGGTCGCCGGCATTCAACTGGCTCACGCCGGGCGCAAGGCCAGCACCCATCGACCCTGGATCGGCAAGCACGGCAGCGTCAAACCGGATGATGGCGGCTGGACACCGGTCGGGCCGTCGCCGATTGCCTTTGATCCGCAGCACACGCAACCCAAACAGCTCGATGAAGGGCAGATCGCCGAAGTCATCCAAGCCTTTGTCGATGCCGCAGAACGCGCGCTGACAGCGGGTTTCAGTGTGGTTGAGGTTCACGCCGCGCACGGTTATCTGCTGCACCAGTTCCTGTCGCCGCTGAGTAATCAACGGCGCGATCAGTACGGCGGCTCGTTCGAAAACCGGATTCGTCTGGTGCTGCAAGTCACTGAAGCGGTACGGGCAGTCTGGCCAGAGGAACTGCCAGTGTTTGTCCGTGTGTCGGCCACCGATTGGGTTGAGGACGGCTGGAACCCTGACGAAACCGTTGAGCTGGCGCGGCGTCTTAAAGCATTGGGTGTGGACCTGATCGACGTTTCCTCGGGTGGCACGGCAGCCAACGCCGAGATTCCTGTCGGGCCGGGTTATCAGACGCGCTTCGCCGAACGCGTGCGCAAAGAGTCAGGCATCGCCACTGGCACTGTGGGAATGATTACCGAACCTGCGCAGGCCGAGCACATTCTGCGTACCTGCCAGGCCGACATCATCTTCCTCGCCCGCGAGTTGCTGCGTGATCCGTACTGGCCGTTGCACGCCGATGATGATCTGGGCGGACGCAAAGCGGTGTGGCCGGCGCAGTATCAGCGTGCGACCCATCGTGATCAGCCGATTCATGAGTCTGATTTGCGCGATTGAGTGCGTCGCTGACATGCAAAAAGCCCCGGCCAGTGAGGGTCGGGGCTTTGTTTTTTCTGTTGGCGGCTGTTTTGCCAGTGCTGCCGTCTTCGCGTGCAGGCGCCTCAAACCCTCAAGGATACTTACGCTTGTCCGGCGCCGGCGGGAAGTACTGGTACAGCCAGGTCTCACTCAACGTGCGGTCATTGGTACGAATGAACAACCGCAGTTCCACGGGCTCCACGCTGTCGTTGGTCGGGTACCAGTCGAACAGGATCCGGTAACCCTTGATGTCATCGAGCACCAACACGCTGAAGTCCTGCACCTTGCCGTTGGAGCAGGTGATGACCGGTTCGATCCCGGTGCCCTGCGGCAGGCGATCCAGACCGCCACCAGTGAAATCCACGGCGAAACGGCGCGCCCAGACCGGCGGATAATGCTCGCCCGGTGCCCAGCCTTCAGTGAATCCGCCCATCCCGGAACGGGTCGCCTGCACCCGCGCCAACGGCGTGCTGACCGGTGGCAGGGCACTCCAGTAGAGCTTGTAGCCGTAGTTCAGCGAATCACCGGCGGCCACCGGTTTCTTCGGCGTCCAGAACGCGACGATGTTGTCGAGGGTCTCGCCGGTGGTAGGGATTTCCAACAGATCGATAGAGCCTTCGCCCCATGCGGTCGTCGGTTCGACCCACAGGCTCGGACGCTTGCTGTACCAGTCGACGGTGTCCTGATAGTTGGCGAACTCGTGGTCGGTCTGCACCAGACCGAAACCTTTCGGATCGGTGTCGGCAAACGCGTTGAACTGCAGCGTCGCCGGGTTATTCAGCGGACGGCAGATCCACTCGCCGTTGCCGCGCCACATCGCCAGGCGATCCGAGTCATGGATTTGCGGGTGGATGGTGTCGCACATGCGGCGCTCGTGGGTGCCGCAACTGAACATGCTGGTCATCGGCGAAATGCCCAATTGTTCGATGGCCGTGCGTGCGTTGATATGCGCGTCGATTTCCATCACCACGCGTTCGGCCTGGCAATCGATGTCGAAGCGATAGGCGCCGGTCGCGCTCGGCGAGTCGAGCAGGGCATAAACCACAAAATGCGTGGCGTTCTGATCCGGTGTCTCGAACCAGAACTGGGTGAAGTCAGGGAATTCTTCGCGCTTCCTGGCATAGGTGTCGATCGCCAGACCACGCGCCGAGAGGCCATATTGGCCAGTCGCGTCTACTGCACGGAAATAGCTGGCGCCCAGGAACGACAGCACGTCATGACGATCCAGTTCCGGCGCCTTGAACAGCTTGAAGCCGGCGAACCCCAAATCGCCCTTGAGCTGCTGAGTGTCGACCGAAGTGTTCTCGTAGTTGAACAGCGCCGGGCGGAAATGCACCTCGCGGGCGGTACGGGTCTTCGGATCGACGCTGTGCATGCGCACCGGTTGGCGAAAACCCATGCCGACGTGGAAGAACTGCACGTCCAGTTGACCCTTGTTCTCCTTCCACAACGAATGCTCGCCGTCGTAGCGGATCGCGTTGAAGTTTTGCGGGGTCATGGTCGCCAGCGTCGGCGGCAGCACCTGTTTGGTGTCCTGGTAGGCACTGCCGGCCAGTTGTTTGGCCTTGCGCTTCAGGGCTTGGAAATCGAAGGCTTGTGCGTCGCCATCAGCGACGTCACCGCTGGCGGCCCAGGCATTCGCCGCCAGCAGGCCTGAGGCTGAAAGACCGGTGTAAGCCGCAATGGCCATGGACGCTTTAAGCAAATTCCTGCGGTGCATAAATACAACCTGTCGTGTGCAATCCCGCGCCGTTCCTGGCACGTGCTGGATCAGAAAGTACGGTTCGGACAAGCCTTCGGCCAAACGCTGCGGACTATAAACAGATGCCGGCTAGCTTAAACCGTTCGATTGTCGAGCAAAAATGATTGATTACGAGGCTCAGTCTGGCAATGAAACAAGACATGTCGGTATTTTTTCCGACGGCACTTTCTGATTTACAGGGCATTTCTGCTTTTTTCGACTAATTACTCTAAAAAGCCCTTTTCAGCACCGATTAAATTTCTATTCTATGGACATGACCGGTCGCGAACCTTCAGACCGGTGGGCACACGACGCTGCTGAAAGGGGCAGGGCGATGTGGTGGTTGAGCAGTTCTTTGACGTATTAGAGAAGGACATCGTCCATGGCAAAAATACAAGGCATCACTGACATGTTGGGCATCTTTCCCTGCCTTGGCAGCGGTCGCAAAAGGCGTAGGCTCAGCTCTGATGAGTTGAAACTGTTGGAGCGTTATCGGGAGCTTTCGGAGAGCGACCGGATCGCCATGCGGTATCTGGTGGATGCGATGAGGAGTGTTTCGCGGTTTTAACGTTGGGATAGCCTGTGGCGAGGGAGCAAGCGCCCTCGCCACAGTTTTTTTGGATGGATTTCAGCTACAGGTTCCCAAAACCGGATACGGCTGTTGGCCGTGCATCAACTCCGGCACGTCACGCCATTTGACCCACGCCTGCTGCTGCCAGTGAAGCAGAGGGACGGTGACCCCAGCCCAGTTAACCGAACTCAGGCTCGGGCCGTTCTGCACAGGCGTTGCCATGCTTTCGCGCAGCATCGGAATCACTTCATGGCTCAGCCATTGGCGCAGATTGCGGTTTTGCGGCACGAAGTGATGGACGAGCAGGGCGTACAGGCCGGACTCGCTGACCGTCGCGCAATCGACGATTTCGCCGTCCTTGCGCATGAGGACGTTGCGACGCTGGTCGGGATCGAGTTTCAGAGTGAGGTGTTCGTTCAGCGGATAACCCATCAGGCGACCGAGATCCTGGACGCAGAACCAGGCTTCGTGGTCTTGCATGAACGCGTGGAGGAAGCGGTTGTGGCGGGTGAAGACGGTGGGAGTGAAGTGCGTTGGTAGCGGATTTTGAGTGTGCGCAGACATGAAGTGACTTCCGGTTTGAGTAGGAAAGTCGCCATCAACTCTTCGACAAGTTGGGTGGCGAACCGCGTGGCGTTCGAAGTCGGGATACTTCCCGTCAAACACGGCAAAGCCGGAAGGCCCGCGCCACACGGCCCGCCATAAAGCAAAACTGAAGCTGCGAAACAGCCACAGTTCAATGGAGGGCATGCAAGCACCGCGTTGACAATTCCCGGCTTCGACCCCGGGCCGCTGATTTGGCAGCGACGGGACAAAGCCTATCGGTCAGGCGCTAGCGGCGCCAAGTCTACTCTGTCGACGCACGGCGTAGGAAATGGGGCTTTCTCCGGAAGGCTGTGTTTGTAGGAAATGCCTGTTTTTGCAGCTCTTGCTGCGAAACCATCCCTGTACCGAAGATTTTCCTTTATGAGTTAGCAACCGGGAAAACGGGAGAAGTAATTCTGTGAGCAAAGATGAAGCGAGAGGTAAAAAGAGAAAGGTGATCGATCTGGATCGCTTCGAAGCTGTCAGAGGTAAAGCGAAGATCAAATGGCGTACAGATGAATTGATGAGAGTGCTTCGGGGAGACCCCGGAATCAAATCTTGATTCCGGGGTGATTCTTCTTAGCGACTCACCTTCCAGGCATCCCCGGCCGGCGCCTTCCCATGGTCATACGGCTTGCCAATCCACATGTAAACCAGGCCCAAACCAATCACGATTACGGTGCTCAACACCATCGCGTAGTTCACATACCAAGCCGCATCCGGCGTGCGTGGCCAGGCCATGTTGATGATCGCGCCAACGCCATACACCAGTGCGCCAATGTTTACCGGCCAGCCCCATGCGCCGAGGGTGAATTTACCGCTGGGTTTCCAGCCTTTCATCCGCGCATACAGGGCGGCCAGCACGATCATCTGGAACGCGAGGTAGATGCCGATGGCGGCGAAGCTGACGATGGTGGCCACGGCGTCTTGCAGGAAGAAGCCGAGGACGATGATCAGGGCGGGCAGGACGCCGGCCACGAACAGTGCAGCCACCGGCACCTGGGTCGTAGGAGAAAGCTTTTTCAGCAGTCGGCTGCCGATGACCATTTCATCGCGAGCGTAGGAGTACAGCAGACGGCTGGCTGCCGCTTGCAGGCTGATGACGCAGGAGATGAAGGAAATCATCACCACGCCCATCACCACTTTCGAACCGACCGGGCCGAAGGCGTTGCTGAGGATGGTGGTGACCGGGTCTTTGTCGGTGCCGTTGATCACCGCTTGCATGTCCGGCACGGCGAGGATCAGCGCCAGGCAGGCGAACATTGCCGCGATGCCGCCGATGTAGATGGTCATGCGCATGGCCACCGGGATTTTCTTGCTCGGGTTCGGGGTTTCTTCGGCGACGTCGCCGCAGGCCTCGAAGCCGTAGTAGAGGAACATCCCCGCCAGCGATGCAGTGAGGAAGGCTGGCAGGTACGAGCCGTCGACGCTGATGTCGAAGGTGTTGAACAGCACGCTGAGCGGCTGGTGGCGTTCGAAGATCAGCAGGTACACGCCGACGATCACCGCGCCGACCAGTTCGCAGAGGAAGCCGAACATGGCGATGCGCGCCAGCACTTTGGTGCCACTGAGGTTGACCATTGTGGCGAACAGGGTCAGCACCAGGGCGATGACGATGTTGGTGTTGTTGTTTGGCTCAAAGCCCATCATGGCGGCCAGGTACGGGCCGGCGCCGACCGCCACGGCGGCAATGGTCACGCACAGGGCGATGGAGTAGATCCAGCCGACCATCCACGCCCATTTCTTGCCCACCAAGCGGCGCGCCCATGGATAGACGCCGCCAGAGATCGGGAACTGCGACACCACTTCGCCGAAGATCAGGCACACCAGCAACTGACCGCAACCGACCAGCAAGTAGGCCCAGAACATCGGTGGCCCGCCTGCGGCCAGACACAGGCCGAACAGGGTATAAACCCCTACGACCGGTGACAGATAAGTGAAGCCCAGGGCGAAGTTTTCCCACAGGCTCATGCTGCGATTGAAGTTGGAGGTGTAGCCCAGTTGGCGCAGTTGTTCGGCATCGCTGTCGGCAACGGCGGCTGAGAGATCGGGTGATGCACTCATGTGTGTTTGCTCCGTGAAATCGGCAGATTTCGGATGGCCGAGGCCGTGGCGGGGCCTAAGGGCGCCGCCCGGTCCGGTAGTTATTGTTTTGGAGTCCTGGTGGTGCGTAGAGCCGGTTTCTGCCTTGAAGCCGGGGTGACGCGAAGCTTTTAAAGGCTTAGTGCTTGAACATCACATGCCGAACCGTGGTGTAGTCCTCCAGCCCATACATGGACATGTCCTTGCCGTAGCCTGACAATTTCTGACCGCCGTGAGGCATTTCGCTGACCAGCATGAAGTGCGTGTTCACCCAGGTGCAGCCGTACTGCAACCGCGCGGACATCCGATGCGCGCGTCCTACATCCGCAGTCCACACAGAGGACGCCAAGCCGTAGTCCGAATCGTTGGCCCACTCCAGCGCCTGCGCTTCATCAGTGAACTTGGTCACCGACACCACCGGCCCGAACACTTCGCGGCGGACGATTTCGTCGTCCTGCTGCGCATCGGCCAGCACGGTGGGTTCGAAGAAGAAACCATTGCCGTCCACAGAATTGCCACCCGTGATCAAACGGATGTGCGGTTGCGCCACGGCACGCTCGACGAAACCGGCGACGCGGTCGCGATGTTGCGCAGTGATCAGCGGCCCCAGTTCGGTGGACGGATCATCCTGCAAACCGTACTTGATGCTGCTGACGGCCGCGCCGAGCTTCTCCACAAACTTGTCATAAATGCCTTGCTGCGCGTAGATCCGGCAGGCCGCGGTGCAGTCCTGCCCGGCGTTGTAAAAGCCGAACGTGCGGATGCCTTCAACCGCCGCATCGATATCGGCGTCGTCGAAGATGATCACCGGCGCCTTGCCGCCCAGTTCCATGTGCAGGCGTTTGACGCTGTCGGCGGTGCTGGAAATGATGTTGGCACCCGTGGCGATGGAACCGGTCAACGAAACCATGCGCACTTTCGGGTGCGTGACCAGTGGACTGCCAACGGTAGGCCCACGACCAAACACCAGATTGAGTACGCCGGCCGGGAAAATGTCCGACGCCAGTTCGGCCAAGCGTAACGCGGTCAGCGGGGTTTGTTCCGACGGCTTGAGCACCACGGTGTTACCGGCGGCCAGTGCCGGGGCGATTTTCCAGGCGACCATCATCAACGGGTAGTTCCACGGCGCGATGGAGGCGATTACGCCGACCGGGTCGCGACGGATCATTGAGGTGTGGCCGGGCAGGTATTCACCGCCGGCCGATCCGCTCATGCAACGACTGGCGCCGGCAAAGAAACGGAACACGTCGGCAATCGCCGGGATCTCGTCATTCAGCGCGGCGCTGTAGGGTTTGCCGCAGTTGTCGGACTCCAGTTTCGCCAACTCCTCACCGTGGGTTTCGATGGCGTCAGCGAGTTTGAGCAGCAGCAAGGAGCGGTCTTTCGGCGCGGTTTGCGACCACTCGGCAAAGGCGTTGTCGGCGGCACGCACGGCCGCATCGACCTGGGCTTCGCCGGCTTCGTTGATCTCCACCAGCACTTCACCGAGCGAAGGGTTGAGCACCGGTTGCGCCGGGCCTTCGCCGTTGACCAGTTGGCCGTTGATCAAGAGTTTGGTTTGCATGTTTTTGTCCTCTTTGAAGCCATTGTTATTTTTCAGAAGAAACCGGGTTCAACGGTGGCAGCGGGCTTGCTCGCGAAAGCAGTAAGGCAGCCAACATCAATGTTGAATGTGCTGGCCTCTTCGCGAGCAAGCCCGCACCCACAGGGGGGGACGTTTACTTGCCGCCACTCCCCGCCACGCTTTCGCCACCTCGGGTCAGGTAATAGGCACCCAGGATCGGCAGCATGGTCACCATCATCACCAGCATGGCGACGACGTTGGTCACCGGCACATCCCGTGGCCGGCTCAGTTGATTGAGCAACCACAATGGCAGCGTGCGTTCATGCCCTGCGGTGAACGTGGTGACGATGATTTCGTCGAACGACAGCGCAAACGCGAGCATGCCGCCGGCCAGCAACGCCGAGCCGAGGTTCGGCAGGATGATGTAACGGAAGGTCTGCCAACCGTCGGCGCCCAGATCCATCGAGGCCTCGATCAAGCTGTGCGAAGTACGGCGCAGACGGGCGATGACGTTGTTGTAGACGATCACCACGCAGAAGGTCGCGTGGCCGACGATGATGGTGAACATCCCAGGCTCGATTCCCAGCGTTTTGAACGTCGCCAGCAACGCAATCCCGGTGATGATCCCCGGCAGCGCAATCGGCAGGATCAGCATCAGCGAGATGCCCTGTTTGCCGAAGAAATCACGCCGGTACAGCGCCGCCGACGCCAGCGTGCCAAGCACCATCGCGATCAACGTGGCGATGGCTGCAATCTGCAGCGATAGCTTGATGGCCTCCAGCACGTCCGGCCGCGAAAACGCCACACTGAACCAGTGCAGGGTGAAGCCCTTCGGTGGAAAACTGAACGCGGCTTCTTCGGTGTTGAAGGCGTAAAGGAAGATGATCAGGATCGGGAAGTGCAGAAACACCAACCCGCCCCAGGCCGCGATGCGCAGACCCAGTGAAGCGCGCTCAGAGTGCATCGAAGGCCCCCAGTCGTTTGACGATGGACAGGTAAACCGCAATCAGAACGATGGGCACCAGAGTGAACGCCGCTGCCATCGGCATATTGCCAATCGCGCCTTGCTGCGCATACACCATGCTGCCGATGAAGTAGCCCGGCGGGCCCACCAGTTGCGGCACGATGAAATCGCCCAGCGTCAGCGAAAACGTAAAGATCGAACCCGCCGCAATCCCCGGAATCGACAGCGGCAAAATCACTTGCATAAACGTCTGGCGCGGCTTGGCGCCAAGGTCGGCAGACGCTTGCAACAGCGACGGCGGCAGACGTTCCAGCGAGGCCTGAATCGGCAGGATCATGAACGGCAGCCAGATGTAGACGAAGACCATGAACCGCCCCAGATTCGAGGTCGACAGGGTGCTGCCGCCCACGCCCGGTATGCCCAGAATGAATTGCAAAACCGGCTCCAGCCCCAAGTGCTGAACGAACCACTGCGCCACGCCCCCCTTGGCCAGCAACAGCGTCCATGCGTAAGCCTTGACGATGTAACTGGCCCACATCGGCATCATCACCGCGATGTAGAAAAACGCTTTGGTCTTGCCCGTGGTGTAACGCGCCATGTAGTAGGCAATCGGGAACGCGACGAGGGCGCTGGCCATCGACACGGCAATGGCCATGCTCAACGTGCGCAGAATGATGTCGAAGTTCGATGGCCGCAACAGCGCCGCAAAATTCGCCAGCGTCAGGTCCGGCGTCACCGCCATGGTGAAGTCGTCAAAGGTATAGAAACCCTGCCACAGCAGCACCAGCAGCGAGCCTAGATAGATCGCGCCGAACCACAGCAGCGGTGGCACCAGCAACATCAACAGGTACAGGTTGGGCTTGCGATAGAGCAGGTTGGAAAACCTGCGCAACGGTGGCGATGGAGTCGTCGCGAGCGTGCTCATCTCACACCCCGCTCGCAACGGTGTCGTGCAGCGTAATCATCGCTTCACGCGCCCAACGCGCACTCAAGCGCTGGCCGGTCTGGTGCTGCGCGCTACTGTCGACCCACTGATTATTGGCGTGGCTGATGCTCAGGGTCTGGCCGTTTTCCAGCGTCAGTTCATAACGGGTCGCGCTGCCTTGATACTGGATGTCGTGGAGCAAACCGCTGACTTCTATTTCGTGGCTGGCCAGCGGGCCCTCGGCGAAACGCACGTGTTCCGGACGGATCGAAAACGGCTGCGGGTGACCGCTGAGCTGGCGCGCCAGATCGCCACGAATCACGTTCGAGGTGCCAACGAATTCGGCGACAAACGTGGTGGTCGGTTTCATGTACAAATTGCGCGGCGTGTCGACCTGCTCGATGCGGCCCTTGTTGAACACGGCGACGCGGTCGGACATTGACAGGGCTTCAGTCTGATCGTGGGTCACAAAGATGAAGGTGATGCCGAGTTGGCGTTGCAGCTTTTTCAATTCGCTTTGCATCTGCTCGCGCAGTTTCAGGTCGAGTGCGCCGAGTGGCTCATCGAGCAACAGCACGCGAGGGCGATTGACCAAGGCGCGGGCCAGGGCGACACGCTGTCGTTGACCTCCGGACAACTGCACCGGTTTGCGCGCGCCGTAGCCGCCGAGGGCGACCATGTCCAGGGTTTCTTCGGCGCGCTTATGGCGCTCGGCTTTGCCTACGCCTTTGACCTTCAAGCCGTAGGCGACGTTGTCCAGCACGTTCATGTGCGGGAACAGTGCGTAATCCTGAAATACAGTGTTTACATCGCGTTGATACGGCGGCAGACCGGCCGCTTCGGCGCCGTGGATGCAGATCGAACCGGCGCTCGGTTGCTCGAACCCGGCGATTAGTCGCAGGCAGGTGGTTTTGCCCGAGCCGGAGGGGCCGAGCATGGAAAAGAACTCGCCGTCCTGGATATCGATGGAAACCCGGTCAACGGCCTTCACTTCGCCGAACTGCCGGGAAACGTTGGTGAACTGGACTGCAAGCGTCATGGTGCGGTGCTCCAAAAAGGCGAAAGCCGTCGCAGCGGCCCTGCCTGGACTTCTGAAAAAGCTGAAACGTTTTGCGGTTTGCTGGTGTTGGTGATCCCGATGTGGGAGCGGGCTTGCTCGCGAACGCGGTCTATCATTCGGCATGGGTGCTGGCTGACACACCGCTTTCGCGAGCAAGTCGCAGCGCCGCTCCCACAGGGGGGCGGCGTCAATTCAAAGACTAGCGACCGCCCATGATCGCGATGTAATCCTGCGTCCAGCGGCTATACGGCACGAACTTGCCGCCTTCAGCCTGCGGGGTTTTCCAGAAGGCGATTTTGTCGAACTGGTCGAAACCGTTGGTCTTGCAACCTTCGGCGCCGAGCAACTCGCTCTCCTTGCACGCCGCTGGCACCGCCGGCAACGAGCCGAACCACGCCGCCACATCACCCTGGACTTTGGGCTTCAGCGACCAGTCCATCCATTTGTATGCACAGTTGGGATGTTTGGCCTCGGCGTGCAACATGGTGGTGTCGGCCCAACCGGTGGCGCCTTCTTTCGGAATGGTCGAAGCGATGGGCTGCTTCTCGTTCACCAAGCTGTTGACCTGATACGGCCAGGCGCCCGACGCGACCACGCCTTCGTTTTTGAAATCGCTCATCTGCACCGTGGTGTCATGCCAGTAGCGGTGGATCAGCGGCTGCTGCGCCCGCAGTAAATCCAGCACGGCTTTGTACTGCGCCTCGGTCAGTTGATACGGATCCTTGATGCCCAGTTCAGGCCGGGTCGATTTCAGATACAGCGCCGCATCGGCGATGTAGATCGGGCCGTCATAGGCCTGCACGCGACCCTTGTTCGGCTTGCCGTCGGGCAAATCCTGCGCGGCGAACAGCACATTCCAACTGGTCGGCGCAGTCTTGAACACGTTGGTGTTGTACATCAGCACGTTTGGGCCCCACTGATACGGGGTGCCGTAGGTCTGTTTATTGACCACGTACCACGGCGCATCTTTGAGGCGTGGGTCGAGGGTCTTCCAGTTCGGGATCAACGCGGTGTTGATCGGTTGCACACGCTTGCCGACGATCAATCGCAGCGAAGCATCGCCCGACGCGGTCACCAGGTCGTAACCGCCCTTGGCCATCAGGCTGACCATTTCGTCAGAGGTGGCAGCGGTCTTCACGTTGACCTTGCAGCCGGTTTCCTGCTCGAAACCGGTCACCCAGTCGTAGGCCTTGTCGCTTTCGCCACGTTCGATGTAGCCCGGCCAGGCGACGATATCCAACTGCCCTTCGCCGGCGCCGACAGCCTTCAGCGGTTCTGCCGCTTGCAGGCTGGCGCTGGCCAGCAAGGCCGTGGTGATTGCACTGAGCAGTGCGGTCTTGTGCACGAACATGGTTGAACCCTCTTCTTTAAATTATGGTCGGGGCAGTTGTGAACGCGGTGAAGCATGCCGTTGGCGGCTTGTTATTAGCGTAGTCAGAGATGCTGGCCGTGGCGGGCCATGATGTGCCGCACCACGCTGTAGTCTTGAAGCGAATCGCTGGATAAGTCTTTGCCGTAACCCGAGCGTTTCAGCCCGCCGTGGGGCATTTCGCTGACCAGCATGAAATGGCTGTTGATCCAGGTGCAGCCGTATTGCAGGCGGGCGGCAACCTGCATCGCCTTGTCCAGATTCTGCGTCCACACCGACGAGGCGAGGCCGTATTCGGAGTCGTTGGCCCAATCGACGGCCTGCGCGAGTTCGTCGAAACGGGTCACGGTGACGACCGGGCCGAACACTTCGCGCTGGACGATCTCATCGCTCTGTTTGCAGCCGGCCAGCAGCGTCGGTTGATAGTAGAAACCGGCGCCGGAATGCACCGCCGCACCGGTCACGCGTTCGATGTGCGGCTGGCCTAGGGCGCGCTCGACGAAACTGGCGACGCGGTCACGCTGGCGGGTGGTGATCAACGGGCCGATCTCGTTGTCGGCATCGCGTTTGCCAGCGAAGCGCAGGCTGCTGACGGCGGCACCGAGTTCGGCGACCAATTTGTCGTGAATGCCGGCCTGCGCGTAGATCCGGCAGGCGGCAGTGCAGTCCTGCCCGGCGTTGTAATAACCGTAGGTGCGCACGCCCTCGACGACAGCTTTCAGATCAGCGTCGTTGCACACGATTACCGGGGCTTTGCCGCCAAGTTCGAGGTGAGTGCGTTTCAGGGTTTTCGCGGCGGCCTGGAGGATTTTCTGGCCGGTGACGATATCGCCGGTCAGCGACACCATGCGGATTTTCGGGTGACTGACCAAATGGCTGCCGACGCCTTCGCCACCGCCGCAGATGATGTTGATCACCCCACGCGGGAGGATTTCGGCCAACGCAGGCGCCAATGCCAGAATCGACAGCGGCGTGTGTTCGGACGGTTTGAACACCAGCGTGTTGCCGGCGGCGAGGGCCGGGGCGATCTTCCACGCGGCCATCATGATCGGGTAATTCCACGGCGCAATCGACGCCACCACGCCAATCGGATCGCGGCGGACCATGCTGGTGTAGCCAGGGAGGTATTCACCACTGAGCTGGCCGGTCTGGCAGCGCACGGCACCGGCGAAGAAGCGGAACACATCGACGGTCGCGGTCAAATCGTCCTGACGCGCCAGGTGCAATGGCTTGCCGCAGTTCAGCGATTCGAGGCGGGCGAGGTGATCGGCGTGTTTTTCGACGGCGTTGGCGATGTCGAGCAACAGGTTGGAACGTTGCTGCGGCGTCGTGCGCGACCATTGGGCAAAGGCCTGATGGGCGGCGAGGATCGCCGCTTCGACCTGCTCGGTGCTGGCCTCGGCAATGTGCGTGAGAATTTCGCCGGTGGCCGGGTTGAGGATCGGCTCGACAAAACCTTCCCCGGCGACCAGTTGGCCGTCGATCAACAACGCGGTACACATCGGGGTCTGCGCGCCAGCCATTTTCCGCGATCTCTTTTCTTGTGTGGTCATTGTTGCTCCCTGTGTCACCGGGAGCCGACCGTCTTATAGATGCAGCAAGACTAGTGCGCGGCTCCGGGGTCGACAAATTCTAAATACTGAAGGTGGCATTCGATTAAATAGATGGCTTGCGCCCGCCGTGGGGTTGTTCGCGAGCGACGGTCAGGAATGGGTCGACCAATGCTGGGCGCGCAGTGCCACGGCGCCAGGCCAGGCCGACGTCGAGGGTCTGGTTGAGGTCGGCGATGGGGCGGGCTTCGATGATGTCGCCCTCCAGTGACCACGGGCGATAGGTCATGTCCGGCTGGATCGACACGCCCAGACCCGCTGCGACCAGACTTCGCACAGCCTCGGTCGATGCGGTTCTCAGAGTGATCTTCGGTTGCAGCCCGGCGCCCTGCCATAGACGTTGAGCGTTGCTATCCATTTCGTCGACGTTCAGTTGAATCAACGGCTCGCGAGCGACGTCGGCGAGATTGATGCTGTCGTGTTCCAAAAGCGGATGCTGCGCTGGCAGCCACAAACGGTGGGGCGAATGGGTCAGCACCTCAGTCTGCAAGGCATGACGGTCTTCGAGGTTGGAGAGGATCAACACCCCGACATCGATCTCGCCGCTGACCAGCAAATGCTCGATGTAGGGGCGTTCATCCTCCATCACTCTTATTTCAACGTTGGGATAGGCACGCTGGAATCGGGTTAACAAATCCGCCAGGTAATAACCGGCGACCAGACTGGTCACGCCGACGATCAACTGCCCGGCAACCTGATCGGTGCTTTGCTGGAGGCTGCGTTTGGCATTGTCCACAGTCGCCAGAATCAGGTGAGCCTGGCGTAGGAATTGGTGTCCCTGATGTGTCAGCGTCATGCCCTTGGCGTGTCGGCTGAACAGGCTAACGCCGATTTCCTCCTCCAGTTGCTGGATTGCCAGGGTCAGGGTCGATTGGGAAATGAACGCCGTTTGCGCGGCGGCGGAGATCGAGCCGGTTTCGGCCACGGCGATGAAGTGACGGATCTGACGCAAGGTCATCATGAGCGGGGTACCCGGTGGGCGGTTTTTATAGATTGGCCTGAGTGTATATCTATTTTCGCGAACGCCTTGCGCCTACTGAGCAACATCTGGAAGCACACTCGCAAACAGGGCAGGGGCACTTTCGAACTAGGCTGAGGGCCTTATAGATCCGGATAACCCCTGTTTTGGAGGCGGAACATGAACACCCGTGGATTGCTCGATCAACTACTCAAATCCGGCCAGGATCTGTTGCAGAACAAGGCCGGCGGGTCGCAAAACAAAACGGCTGCCGGTGGGTTGGGCGGCTTGCTTGGCGGATCGTCCGGCGGTAGTGGCCTTGGCGGTCTGCTGTCGGGTGCCGGCGGTGGCGCACTGGCGGCAGGCGCCATGGGCCTGCTGCTCGGCAACAAGAAAGTGCGCAAGGTCGGTGGCAAAGTCGCAATCTACGGCGGCCTCGCCGCACTCGGCGTGCTGGCCTACAAAGCCTACGGCAACTACAACGCCCAAAAAGGCACCGCCCCGCAAACCGAGCCACAAACCCTCGACCGAGTGCCACCCGCGCAAGCCGAACAACACAGCCAGGCAATCCTCAAAGCCCTGGTCGCCGCCGCCAAAGCCGACGGCCACATCGACGATCGCGAGCGGCAATTGATCGAGGGTGAATTCACCAAGCTCGACAATGATCAGGAACTGCAGCACTGGCTGCACGCCGAACTCAACAAACCCCTCGACCCGACCGACGTCGCCCGCGCCGCGAGTACGCCGGAGATGGCGGCTGAGATGTACGTGGCGAGCGTGATGATGGTGGATGAGGAGAACTTTATGGAGAAGAGCTATCTGGATGAACTGGCGCGGCAGTTGAAGCTGGAGCCGGGGTTGAAGGTGGAGTTGGAGAGGCAGGTTCGTCAGTTGGGCTGAAGCCTACCTCTACCTCTTCAGGGCCGATGCACATCATCAAAATCATCGGCCTTGGGGGTGGCAAATATACCTTTCGCTTCTTGGGATCGGTAATACGTGTTGGCGCTGATACGATTTTGACCTAGGTTGCTGATTTTGACTGACCTACATGCGGCCTGTGAAACCCCGCGTAAACACATCGTTCGCTGAATATTTGGGTAGATCAATGAATTCAGGCAGCCTGGGTCAAAATCGCATCAGCGGCAACACTCCGTTTGCAGATGGCGATTACCGAGAAGTCGATCCACCCGTTTGATGGCATGTTTGGGATAGGCCTTGCCAGACATGAATCGACCCAGTCCTGTCAGCGTCAGACGACGGCCTTTCAGTAATGAACTGACACAACACATCAGCGTTTTCAGACGATGGGAATGGACAGTGGGAAGTGCTTGAGCGAGCGCGCTGTGTAAGAATCGGATTGCCTGCATGGGATCGGGATCTTGTTTTTGTGTGGTGCAATACAAGCTGCCGACCCATGCAGGTCTCTTCAATTCCCAACTTCTTGATTTCTCGTAGGAAAAAGCGGGGATTTCTCAGTGACAGATCTATTTTTAGAAAATTAATCTTTCACCTATTTTGGGGTTTCATTCAGTGCAAACCTGCCACTTTGCAGGCCTCGACAAAAGTCGCGCCTTTCTTGTCCATGGCGTTTTTTACCAACTGATTGGCTTTCACCAGTGCTGCACTAGGTTTGGCCCACTGCTCCGGTGGCAGTGACTGCGACCATGCTTGAACCTGTTCCGGCAGAACGGGACGGCCCTTGCGATGAGCCCATTCGGCGAGAATGTAGGGCATTTTCCAGAAGGTCAGTACACGCCCGATGTACCAGCGGCGCAATGGCCATCGAGATTTCTCCCCGAATCCATATTCCCTCCGTTGTTCTGGAGTCAGGTCCTCGCCACCTTCTTCGTCCAGCGACCCCATCGCACGGGCATCTTCGCGTTCGATTTCAAAGGTGTGCAGTCCTTCATAGGGCTTGAGCCGATCCCCGGTCGGGATCAGGCCGAGTGCCTTGAGCATCGGGTTCGGCACATCGACTAGTTGACCGTCTTCCATGAAGTTGCGAATGGATGTCCACATGCTCAGGGAGTGGGCATCGCTGGGTTGGGGTAGCAGCAGAAACTGCACTTTGTCCTGTTCTTCATCCTCCAGTCCCATGCCCAAAGTGTATTGGCGAGTAGCGCCGTAGCTGGTGACGCCTTGGGAGTTTGCAACCCAAGCGACCACGCTTTCCCAAGGCACGATCAGCACGCGATGGGTGTTGCTGTCGACGTAACAGACTTCGCGGCGCTGGCGGTTGAAGCGAACGGGGTAGGTTTTTGCGGCGGTGAAGACGCTGGAAAACATTCCGTAAACATAGGCGCCGAGGGGCAGAAGCCCTAACAGTGCAATTCCTGAAAACGTCTGAATGCCCATTACTAAATCTTTCAAGGGAGTGGGGAAGTTTTCCGGGTAGGCAAGTGTCCCGTACAAAACAATTAAAGTCGGGGCAATAAATGCCAGGGTTAAGAGCATCCAGATTCCCGCGGCTAATATTTTTCCTTGCTCAACCATGCCCCAATTGTTACCGCCCAACTCCAGATAGGTCTCGGTGATCTCCGAAAAGTTACGCCGAGATGACTGTGTCTGGCCTGTGTAGACAGGTAATGGTGAAAGGAACAGGGTTTCATTTAAACCGTTGGCTCGAATTTCTCCTGCACGTGGGCGTTGACTGCGGATGTCTGGGGCGGACGTGTGTTCGGCAGTCGTGGTTTTACGTTTGAACAAGTTCTTAAGCATCAATAGTCGCCAAGTCATCTTTTTTAAAAGAATGGAATGATGCCTTGCCTGTGCCGACTGGCAGAGTCTCAACAGACTCGACTTTATACGTCCCCTTTGTTGGAATGCGCACACCATACGTATTCACGATATGTAGGTCGCGTAAAACAAAACGAGTTTGGTGTGTGGTATCGCGTTCAGCTTCCAATTGGTAAGCGATGTTTAATGCCAAAGCGAAGTCTGAGGTTTGCAAGGAATTGCTGATCGGTAAATGCAGTGTCAAGGCTTCCTTTTCTTTACTGGCGATTATGAAACGAGTAACCCAAGTGATCGTGCACTCTTTCCAGCGTAACGGGAACGGTCCAGGGCTATAAGTACGTGGCGAAAGTGGCTTTTCACGATACTGTTGGTACGCCTGAAACTGCAATTTCCGGCTGTCCATTTCCTGAGTGCTGACTCCTGGCAAAACCAATTTCAAATAGGTTAGCTTGTCATCGCGAATCAATTCACATGTTGGCTTCTGAACGACTTTTGCGAGCTCGTTCCACTCATCTTGAACATTGCGCTGCTTGGTCTTGTTCCCCCAAACGCTACTCTCCATCCATTTCTGTAAGTCGTCCAGATTGAAATAGTTAAAGAGGCCTTCTCCCACTAGTTGTAGAGCAGTAGCGATCAATCCTATGAGATTGGCCCTTGTGCCGATAGCCAAAAGCCGAGGGCTGGCCTCTGCCCATGCCAGTGCGCGCAATTCGGTCGGCGTTTTCATTACGTTTTTCACGATAGAGCCGGTGTGTTTGGCTGCCCACGTATTGGTTCCTACGAGTGTTGCGTCCCCGCTTATCTGCAACGTCGTCGCCCCTAACCCTTTGTAGTCACCTTCAGCCAACGCTTTACCCCATTGTAGAGAATGCTTCCCCAAGTCAAATGCAGCGGCGACACCACCAGACAAAAATGCTCCAAATCCAGCAATGCCGCTCCAGCGACCTAGGCGGCTCATAGTGTTCAATTTGCCGGCAGCACTTTCCATTTGCTCGATATGAGCTTGGAATACTGTTACGGATAGACCTTGCACCATTGCAAACCCGGAGGAGGACAAGCCGACGACTGATTCTCCAGCAGCGCCCCAATCTGCCCAAGATCGGTCCGTCTTCTTAGCAAAACTACTCATCGCTTCAATAAATTTTTGTCCTTGGATGACAAACAGAGCAAACGCAATCCCATCACCCTTCGACTTCAATGCGCCCGCCAGGGGCTTGTTGAGGGTGCCCGTAGCCCTGAAATCCCTGACAGTCCTGCCCATCTCCGCGGGTAACTGCGGATCCAATCCATCAACCACCGTACCAATTTTCGCTGCACTATCACCCCCGACCGCCAAGGCATCGGTGAGTTTCTCTTCCAGTGGAATCAGCGCATTTTTCAGTTGAGCGATACGTTGGTTATGCGGGGCTTCACTACCCGGAGTTGCAGAACCGATGGACTGGCGCATCAATTCCCGATTTCGAAGTTTGTAGCTTTCTTTCAATTGGCTACGCAAGTTCAGTGATTGGTCGCGAGCCTGATTGAAGGCTGCAATTTCAGCCCCTGTAGCCGCACGCAGAGTCAATCCCTGTCGAGAGAACTCGCGCAATAGCTGCAAGCGCGCGGGTGCTCCAATCTTGCGGATGTACTCGTTGGGATCAACTGTTTGTGCGCGCGCGAAACCCTCGTGAGCCTTGTCCAGTTGATCGGCAATCTTCAGCTGCCGCGCCGGGTTGTAGGCCTCGTCCAGCATGCTTTGCATGCCCATGAACTGGCTGTTCAGTTTGGCGTAGTTGGGCAGGCGCTCGGTCATCAAGCTGTGGAACTGGTTGGTCAGCACATTGACGTTAGCGAGGTTTTCCTTGGCCGAGATCACGTTGATCGAGAAACTGGTCAAGTCTGCCAGTTTTTTTGCAATGTCTACCTGTGCTACGAGGGACAGAGTATCCAGTCCTGGCACTAGGGTCTGCAGATTTGCCTCCATGTAGGCGGCAAGTTTTTCGAGCGCTTTTGGGTCTGCGCACATGGCTGCCACGCAGACAAACTCGGTTTCCAGTCGGTGCTTGATTTGTGCATCGAGATTGAAGTCGTAATACCAGGCTGCACCGTGAAAGCGACCACCTGTGAACATATTCAGTCGATCTTCACGGATGTTTTGCAGACGACCATGCCAATGTTTTAGAAGGTTTTGCTGTTCCTGAACAAAGGCTTCCATTTCCTGACGGTTGACCAGATCGTCGATACCTCGCTGACCTAACTCCTTGCCATGCAACGCGTACCAGCTTTGCAGGCTGAGTTTGTTCAAAGTGTCCTGGTGTTTACGATAAAGCGGATCTCCCAGAGAGTCCGTCATGTCCATGTAGGCGCGGGCGTAGGGATCTTTCTCCGCCATCTTTCGCCAATGAGCTTCATCACCGTAGATGCCAGGGTCTCTGTTGTCCCGGCGAACCTTCAGGAATTCGTAGATTTTCGATTGCTGTTCTTCGTTGGTCTCATCTTTAAGTGCCTGAACTTCAGGATCTGTTTTACCCAGGGCTTCCAGCCGTGGACCATTCACATCATAAAGGGACTGGACGTAGGAACCCGTGAGGTATTGTGCCTGACGCTTGTCGTCCTTGCTCCATCGATCAATCCAGTCAGCCACTTTCAACTGAGCGCTGGCAAGGTCGCGCATGACGCCGATGTCGTCACGCAACACCAGAAACAAGTAGTCATCCTTGTAGGCACACTGAACCTTACTGGTCAGCGTTTCAATCGCAATATGTTTGAACAGCGGCTGATCTTCCCAGTGATAAGCCTCGCCTTCTTGTGGGTCTGCCCCTTCGAGGACGGCATCGGCTCTCTCAGACTGCTCCTTCACTTCTGCCAGCCAGTCCTCCACCTGTTGTTTGCTCAACAAATGTTTGCCGCCCTTTTCAGGGCAGGCACTTGCCAACTCCACTGGTTGCATCAAACGCTTCCGTTCTTCTTTGGATTTGAGCACTTACGAGCATTTATTGGCTGTCCATTGAAGCTCGGAATAGCTGGCATACAACGTGTGTTTGCGGGTGAAGACAAGATGAGGTTCGCCGATCGAACTGGTGCGCGTGTCACCGGAGACTTCTTGGCTGTTCCACAATAGTTTGGTGATCTCGCCTTTCTCTATGCGGTACTCGTGCAGGTAACCGGTGGTGCCGTTGATGATGTAGAGGTAGCCGTCGCGCAACAGCCGGATGCCCAGTGGCTGGCTTTTTGTCTTGAACGGCATGGCGAGTTCGGATGCGGGATCGAGGTGCTGAACGAGCCCATAGCGCAGAGGCAGCAACTGAACTTTCTTGTTCATCAATTGGCATTCACCCATTGGGACACGGGTGTCCTTGGCTGGTTTAGCCAGGGCAACAGTGTTGGCGCTGGTTTTTGGTGGTTGTTGAGCGGTCATGATGGGCTTCCTTGTCGATCTTCAGCACGGCTTTCGGCAAGCTCGGCAGCGCGCTCCACGCGCTTCAATGGCGCATCAGGTGTCGACTGCGTCAGCAGTCGCACGATATCAGGGTGGTCAGTCAGCGGTTCCCCTGCCAGATAACCGTGAACGTTCGCATAGAGGGTGATTTCCTGCTCCGAGGCAAAACCTTGTTCGTAGGCCTCATCCGCTATTTTCTGCGCATAGGGGCGACGATCCTGTTCAGGAAAAGTCGCCATGTATTCAGGAAAGTACTTTTCCAAGTGCTCATTCAATGACGAGACAAAGTTGCGAAACTCTACCTCACCTAACACTGTGAGTTCTTTATCGGTCAAGCGATAGGTTTGCGGTTCAGCAATGGCGGGTTCGGGACGTTTGTGTTGATGCCATAAGGTTTCGACTCCGTCTGGCAGGCAGATGTACTCGACCGGACCAAACCAGCGGGCACTACTGGCTTGCTCCGCCAACCCGAACAGCTGATGCATGACTGCTGGGTCGGCGATGCGCGGCATAACCTCAACGCCGCTCGGATGCTCGACCGTAAGCAAGTTACGCCAATGCCCCCAAAGCACATGAGCATCGGTAGTACTGAACAACAGATAACCCCACTCCAAGGCCGAGTTTTCCAGAAAATGGGCCAAAAGCGGATCGCTGGGCCCTTTGAGAGCAATCAGGTAAGGCGAGATATCGGACAGTTCTTGCCAGCGTGTCGATTGGTAGAGGCTGTATGCCTGGTTGTCCCATTGGTACAGCTGTTGTGCCAGATTGGGCACACTCACGCCGTCCAGAAGTAAATAGGCGGGCGTCTTCCACGGCAAGTCATTCGGGAGCGGCGGTAGTCTGTTCATTTACTGTTCACCCTTTTGTGCCGCGAGTTTCGCAGCCTCACAAACCGCACAAATCGGCTTCTTCTGCATCAACGCCTGCCGCTGCGCCGGCACCAGCAACTGCCCAGCCTTATCCGCATCCGCCTGCTTCAACGGCCCCGGCAACAACGGCGCAGCGCCCGTGCCGCTACCCGGTCCACCGCCGGAGTTCATATTGATCACCGGGCCGCTCATGGTAACGCCAGCGGCGTCGATCTTGATAAAGCTGCCCCCTCCGATCAGCGTCAGCTCAGCTCCCGCTTCCAGCACGACCTTGATGCCGCTATCAAGATGGATTTCCTGCCCCGCATCAATGAACTGCCCGGTGCCAATCTTGATGTGCTGATTCACCCCAACCGTCAGGTGATCATTGGCCTGCGCCTCAACCTTGCGATCTTCATAAACGGTGTGATGTTCTTCGGCCTTGAATTCCGTGTAGCTGTTCTTCTCGACGGTGTCGTGGCGCTCATTGCCAACCCGAATCTTCTGGTCGTGCTCGATGTTCTCGTCCCAGTCGCGCTGGGCGTGCAGGTAGATCTGCTCCTGACCTTTTTTGTCTTCGATGCGCAGTTCGTTGTAACCGCCGCCACCCATTGAACTCAGGGTTTTGAACGTACTGCGGGTCTTGTTCGCCGGCAGGGCGTAGGGGACGGTGTTTTCCTTGTGGTACAGGCAGCCGCTGATCAGCGGTTGATCGGGGTCGCCTTCGAGGAAGGTCACCAGCACTTCCATACCGATGCGCGGGATGGCGATGCCGCCGTACTGGGCGCCGGCCCAGGCGCTGGAGACGCGGAGCCAGCAGCTGGTTTTGTCGTCGGCCTGGCCTTCGCGGTCCCAATGGAATTGCACCTTGACGCGGCCGTACTGGTCGCAGTGGATTTCTTCGCCTTTGGGGCCGGTGACCACGGCGCTCTGGCTGCCGAGGATGCGCGGTTTCGGGTGGCGCAGGGGCGGGCGGTTGGGCACGTCCCACGGGGTGGCCTGGAAGCGGTTGCGGTAGCCCTGGTGGAAATCGTCTTTGAGTGCGGTGGTGTCGCTGGTCACCGATTCTTCCAGCACTTGCGGCTGTTTGCCTTCGTGCAGGACTTCGGTGAGCAGCCAGAGGTCGTTCCACTTGGCTTTTGGGGGCTCGGTCAGGGCCAGAAAATGGCCGCTGACCAGCAACGGCTGATCGCTCTTGCCTTCGGCGAGCTGGAAGTCGCTGCGGTGGCGTTCGAGGGCGCGTTTGGCCAGGTGTTTGCCGCGCTCGCGGTCGATGAAACGGCCCGGGTAATCGTAGTCTTCGAG